>JAPKCI010000142.1 GCA_028823035.1 Rubripirellula sp. | reverse complement strand
CCACAAGCAGGCTCTTCACAACCACAAGCAGGCTCTTCACAACCACAAGCGGGCTCTTCGCAACCACAAGCGGGCTCGCACCCACAAGCAGGCTCTTCGCATCCGCAAGCAGGCTCTTCACAGCCGCAAGCTGGTTCACAAGCTGCATCGCAGCATCCGGTGTCACAACACTTGGCGGAGCTTCCACAGCCCTTCACGCCAAGCATACGATCCAAAAGGTCAAACCCGAAACTCTGGCTGCACATAGTACAACCGAGAACGAGTGCCATAGTCATTATTGTCCGCTTCATTGGAGCCACGTCTCCCTTGATCTCAATTTTGCGGTTCGGACGGTATGGCATTGCTGTCCAAGCTTGGTTTCCACATATGCTTAGGGAAAGAGTCGACTTTGGAGGTGCATTCGATGGACGAAGTCGCCGTCGAGCACACCTCGAGTTCACTCCAACAAACACAAACGGGTCGGGTGCGGACACCCGGCCCGCCGACTTCGTTCAGTTTGTCGTTCCCGCTGCCGGTAACGATCAGGTCACCGTAGAACCATTCAGTTCTTGCAACGCCATGTGACCCTGACATCCCATGTCAAGGTCCCTGGGTCTATCGCAGTGAGTTGGGTTTTGGGCAACTCGCCCAGTCCTTCTCAATTGCGATCTGTATCCGTATCGACGCAGACCGGTCATACAATCACTGTTCCATGCGATTTTTACCCTGTTGGAAAGCTTTGCCGATTAGGGAGTTTTTCAGGTTTTTTCGGAGGAATAGCAATCATCCGCTCCTGCGCGTGGCGTATTCCGGCAAATCGGTATAAAATGCAATGCTGTTGACTGACTGCGTATGCCAGCCAACGCAAACTGATATTGGCCTCCATCGAACTCAAGCAAATAACCCCTCGGCGGGGAGAATCCGAAATCCGGGCAAACAACTGTTTTCCCGGTGCCCGGCTTGGACCAGACGCCTGCCCCATCCACCCCGAGACATGGGCCTGCCCTGGCCCAGTCCCACCGGTAACGACCTGCCGTGCAAGCCAAGCCAAAAGTTGTCGATTTGACTGCCCTGCCGGGGATCACCTGTCCGTGTGGTGTAGCCCGCCGAGCATTCGCAGATTGCGACGACGTTCCCGGCACGGTGCACCTGACCGAGATCAGCAAGGACGCACGCGAGCATTACCACAAGGAACACACCGAAGTTTACGTTGTCCTAGATTGCCAACCGGATGCCGCCATCGTGTTGAACGGCGAAAGGATCCCGGTGGCGCCCCAGCACGCGATTTTAATTCCCCCGGGAGTCCGACATCGTGCCTGCGGTCAGATGACCGTCCTGATTCTATGCACACCCAATTTTGATCCGGCAGATGAACACTTCGATGCATCGACTGCATCATCAACTTGACCAATAAAAACTGGCTTAACCTTCCACTTGCCTCGATAGACCCCCGAGTTTTTAGAGAATCCAAATGCACTTGAGTTTCGAAAATGCAGGTCGCCGCGTCACCTCTGCACTGCTTGCCGTTGCGTTAGGTGTGACATCGCTTGCGGCCGCTGATTGGCCGTACTGGCGAGGCCCCACGTTTGACGGTACTGCGCAGGCTACAGGCCTGCCCGACGACTGGGATCCAGCTGGTGGTGAAGGCAGCAACGTTCTTTGGGCTCGGGATGATATCGGCGGACCTTGCACACCCATTGCCATGAACGGTCGGCTCTACATGATCCAGCGTTCCATGCGTTCGACTGCACGTGAAGGCGAAAAAGTCGTTTGCATGGATGCTGCGACCGGCAAGACC
This sequence comes from Rubripirellula sp., assembly GCA_028823035.1. GTDB lineage: Bacteria > Planctomycetota > Planctomycetia > Pirellulales > Pirellulaceae > Rubripirellula. The sequence goes on along the minus strand of JAPKCI010000142.1, from coordinate 13,802 downwards.
CTGTGGGAAAACCAGTACAACGTATGGCTTTCGGACGTACCTGCCGAGCGTATCGGTTGGAGCAGCGTGGTTGGTGACCCTGAAACTGGCAATGTCTACGCGCTGGGAGCATGTGATATTTTTCAGTGCTTGAATGGCGAGACAGGTGAAACACTATGGAGCATTCCGCTGCACGAACAGTTCGGCATGCTCAGCACTTATGGTGGCCGCACAAACTTTCCCATCATTCATGAAGACCTGGTGATCATCAGCGGGATTATCATCAACTGGGGTGACGCGGCAAAACCCAATCATCGGCTGATCGCCATGAACAAGAATACCGGCGAGGTGGTCTGGTTCAGCGGAACCCGCGATTTGCCGTTCGACACAACCTATTCAGCCCCATGTTTGGTCACCATTGATGGCCAGCGGCAGTTGGTTATGGGAGCTGGTGATGGAGCAATTTGGGGTTTTCAGCCTCGGACTGGCAAACAACTCTGGCACTACGATCTGTCTCGCCGTGGGATTTTCGCAACACCTTTGGTGGTCGGCAATCAGGTCTTTGCGAGTCACAGCGAGGAAAACGTCACACCCAACAACAATGTGATGGGCGCCGTCGTCGGCTTGCGAGTCACCGGTACGGGTGATAACACAAAAGTCGACGAAGAGTGGAAGCAAATGGAGGTCGTCGCGGGCTATAGCGAACCGGTGTTGATCGGTAATCGACTGTACGTTGTCGATGACCGCTGCAAGATGTGGATCTTCGACGCCGAAACTGGAGCACCGATCATTGAAAGAAAATCCTTTGTGGGTAGTCGACAACGCTCCGCGCTGCTTCACGCAGACGGGAAAATCTATGTATTGACCGAAAATGGTCGTTGGGCAGTAGTTGTCCCTGATGAAGAAGATGGGTTCAAAGTCTTGAACAAGGGTCGAGTTCGTGATGCTGGTTTCGCAGGATCACCAATCATTGCCGATGGACGACTTTACTTCCCAAGTACGACCGGTTTGTATTGCGTTGCAACTGAAGGCAGCACTCAATCACCGGTGGTGATGGCTGATTCGATGGGTGATGAGACACCAGTCGCACAGAACCCGACGATTTCACAGGTTCAAATTGTTCCCGCTGAATCAGTCGTCAAACCAGGCGAAAAACTCGAGTTGAAAATCAACGTGTTCAACGTTCTTGGACAACAGCTCGAAACCCCTTCGGATGTAACGTTCGAGTTGTCGGGCCCCGGGAAAATCGAAGGTTTAACTTTCATTGCTCCTGAGGATGTCGGCCACACAGGAACCACCATTACCGCCAAGGTTGGTGATGCCAGTGGCAAGGCTCGGACCCGGATCATCCCTGAACTACCATGGAAGTTCACCTTCGAAGACGCGAAAGATCCTCCTCTGTCCTGGGTTGGAGCCCGTTATCGGCATGTGATCCGTGAAATTGATGGCTCACCCGCGCTGACCAAGATCACAACCATCCCGAAAGGAGCTCGCAGTCGGGCGTGGATGGGGCACAGCGACCTGTCCGAATACACCATCAGCGCGGATGTGCGTGGTGCCCGAATGAGCGATCAATTGCCCGATATCGGTTTGACCGGCCACGGCTATGTTCTGGATCTGATGGGCGAGAGTCAGCAGTTGCAAATCCGCAGTTGGTCAGCGCAACTCAGGATGGCCAAAACGATCAAGTTCCCTTGGAAGGAAGATACTTGGTACCGCATGAAATTCCGTATCGACATCGAGAGTGAACCACCTGACGCAGTCGCCGTGCTGCGAGGTAAGATTTGGCCGCGGGGTGACCAGGAGCCCAAAGAATGGACAATCACCACGCGGGATGAATCTCCCAACATGGCGTCCAGTCCTGGCCTTTACGGAAACGCTAAAGTCTCCGAACTTTATCTCGACAACGTCGAAATAACAGCCAACACCGATGAGCCGTAAAGGCAGACGCCTACATTCCATCGGAGCACGCTCGGCAACGGTCGGTGAGCTCTGAATCCCTGAATTCCCATAAATCAAACCTCCAGCAAATCCTTAGTGAGTCATGCGTAATAACGAACTTTCCGCTTGGACTTTATTGGTCGCTTCTGCCGTTCTTGGCAGCACCATCATGCTTGCTCTCAGCGGCTGCAAGCCGCCAACCGCACCGAATGTCAACATTTCGACAAGCGAGTATAGACAGAGCAACGTCACAACGTCTTCTTCTCTAGTGGTGGAAACGCCAGTGCCGACAGAAAACGCATCGGAAACGCCGGCGGCTGGAAAACCTGAATCGAGTGCAAAGACGGTCGCCTCTGAAGCTGTTGATTCCCCGGAGCAGGTGGTCGCCAAGGGAGGCGACTGGCCTCAGTGGGGAGGTACCCGTGAACGAAACAACGCACCCGGCGTCAAAAACCTTCCCATTGAATGGAATATCGGTAAATTCGATCGTCGCTCTGGCGAATGGGATGACACGAAAGCGGAAAACATCCGTTGGTTCTCAAATCTAGGAAGTCAAACCTACGGGAACCCAGTCGTCGCTAACGGACAGGTCTACGTAGGAACCAACAACGGTGCTGGTCACCTGAAGCGATTCCCTTCGAAAGTTGACCTTGGTTGTCTGCTTGCGTTTGATGAGGCAACCGGAGACTTCAAATGGCAGCACAGCAGTGAAAAACTGATCACCGGACGTGTCCATGACTGGCCGCTTCAGGGCGTCTGTTGCTCACCGCTGGCTGAGGGGAATCGCCTCTGGTTTGTGACCAATCGCGGTGAGGTACGCTGCCTTGATACCGAAGGCTTCTATGACGGTGAGGACGATGGCCCCGTGAAGGATGAAGTAGTGTCACTGGCCGAAATCATGAATGCAGGACCTTCCGCCGAGGCATTCGAGCTCGCGTTGGCTGGCTTGGCCGAAGGCAAACTGACCGATGCCGCTCAGGCCGCACTCGCTGCCTCCGGAGCCGAAGTGGAAGGAGACGTCAAAATCGAAACAGTGACCGAAGGAAAGTCCTGGACAGCAACCGGAAAGTTTGGGGGCGTCGAGCGGGAGCTCACCATCAAACAGATCGGACCTCGTATCAAATTTTTCAAGACGCTCGGTACCTCCGACAAACGGGATGCTGATGTCATTTGGGTCTACAACATGATGGGTCCTCAAATGGGAATCAGCCAGCACAACATGTGCTCCTGTAGCGTGACCAGCTATGGTGACCTGCTGTTCGTTAACACTGGCAATGGTCTGGATGAGTCGCACTACAACCTGCCTGCTCCAGATGCACCCAGTTTCATCTGCATGGACAAGAACACTGGCGAGGTATTGTGGACCGATGGGTCACCAGCGAAAAACATCCTGCACGGTCAGTGGTCGAGTCCCACCGTGGGAACGTTCGACGGAGTACCACAGGCGTTGTTCGCTGGCGGCGACGGAATCCTGTACAGTTTCCGGGCAGACAAGGGCAAAGACGGAAAGCCCGAACTGCTATGGCAATTCGATTGCAATCCGAAAACGAGCAAATGGATTCTCGGTGGCGAAGGGACACGTAACAATCTGATCGCCACCCCGGTCGCCTACGATGGACTTGTTTACATCGCCGTCGGTCAGGACCCCGAACACGGCGAGGGCGAAGGCCACCTCTGGTGCCTTGACCCCAACAAACGCGGTGACATTTCGCCGACCCTCGCGATGAAGATTGGCGATGACGGAAAACGGACCCCGATTGCACATCGTCGAATTCAGGCTGTCGAACCCGAAAATGGTGAAGTCGAAGTTGATAACCCTAACTCAGGAGTCGTCTGGCATTACAGCATGCTCGACACGAACGATGACGACGAAATCGACTTCGAAGAAGAAATGCACCGTTCCATTGGGACTTGTGCCATCAAAGACGATGTTCTGTATGTCGCTGACTTCTCTGGACTCGTCCACTGCCTCGATGCGAAAGGAACAAAAGATGGCAAACCAATTGTCCACTTCACCTATGACATGCTCGCACAAAGTTGGGGCAGTCCGCTGATTGCCGATGGCCACGTGTTCATTGGAGATGAAGATGGTGACGTCGCGATTTTTGAGTTCGGTAAAGACAACGTCGAGCCGTTCGATGAGATCAACATGGGTAGCAGTGTCTACAGTACACCAGTCGGTGCGAACGAATCAATCTTCGTCAGCACCAAAGACAAACTCTTCTCTATCGGCAAGAAAGACTGAATTCACAGTCAATCGTTCCAATCCGACCAGCGACTCTGTGGGGCCATTTGAATGTCCCTCAGAGTTGGTTCGATCCTTAAGTGCAGCATGTCAAAAATCTTATTGGACTGCGGAAATTGCGGTCCCGATTTTCACTCCATCAGGCAAATGGCTTCGAATCATTTCGGAGCCTCTGTAATCCAATCTCATGGAGTAGAAGACACTCTGGAAATCCTCCGTAATCAATCTGTAAACCTTGTCACGATCAATCGCAAACTCGATCGGGACTACAGTGATGGTCTTGCAGTGGCGATCGCCATCAAGGCAGATCCGGAACTCAATTCCGTGCCTGTGATGCTGGTATCCAATTACGATGAGCACCAAGAGACAGCCATATCTGCTGGATGCGTACGAGGTTTCGGAAAACTTGCCGTCAAAGATCTGGCCACACGCCACATTCTCGAGCCATTTCTGGGCACGGAAGCGGAATGATGCCGGTGGAATGAGTGCGATCCAAGAGCCAACGACAGGCACGAGACGGTTGACCGCTGTCGTTCGCGTTGATGGCCTTCCGTTCGCGTTGATGGCCTTCTCTATGAGAGTGAGACGGGTAGGATAAAAGGGAGTCCTCGAGCACAGAAAGAGTCGATGAACGGTAAGTATCGAAAACTTCTCGCAGCCAAAATCCATCGGGCCACAGTCACCGCGGCGGATGTTGACTACGAAGGAAGTGTAACCATCCCACCCGAACTACTCGAAGCGGCGGGCATTCACCCCTACGAGTCGATCCATGTCTGGAACATCACACGCGGGACGAGGCTCGAAACCTATGCGATTGCCGGTCTACATGGTTCGGACGACATTTGCGCTAATGGAGCAGCCGCGCACCTGATCCGTCCAGGTGACCGTGTCATTCTGTCGGCTTTTACATTCGTGTCAGAAGAAGTTGTCAAAACCCACCGTCCAAAGCTGATTTTTGTGAACGAATCAAATCGGATCACCCGTTCAGGTCCGGAAGTGGCGGGTCCTCAGCGGCGTGACTCCGCGAAAGGCAATTGAAGCAAGTGCAGGGATTCGGATTTGTCATGCTCGCCGTCTTGATCGGCTTGATTGCAGGGTGTCTGTTGGGCACGCAACCCAGTGTGAATGGGCAATTGGGGAAAAATCTGGAACATCCCCTGCAGGCCTCGCTCATCTCCTTTGCTAGCGGAACCCTGATTCTTCTAGTTCTGACGGTCTCCACCGGCTCATTTCCGCCAATTTTCACATCTCCTCCGAGAGAATTCCCTTGGTGGATCTGGTGCGGAGGTGCAATTGGCGTGGTTTTGGTGACCAGTTCCCTGATTTTGGTCCCCCGAGTAGGGTCCCTGCCATGGTTCGCGGCAGTGATGACGGGACAAACCGTCGCCGCGCTGCTCTTGGATCATTTCGGCTTATTGGGTAATCCACGCACCGAGGCCTCGCCATTGAGACTGATTGGTGCTGGTCTGCTGATCACGGGAGTGCTGGTGATTGTCCAAGCCAAGCGGCTCGAGCATAGGCAGACGAATCAAGCATCAGTCCCCCAATCAGAGGATTCGAACCGAGCCCTCACAAGTGACAAACCCTCCAAATGACCCCATCGACCGACTTTTCAGGCTCCAAAATGCCAAACTTTTCGCTTAGAACTCTCGGAAAGCAAGGAAACATTGATGATCCTCGCAATCCACGGTTGAGGCAATTTTTAACCCTGCCTATTGTAGTGAGGTGAGTACAGCAATGAGTTCAGACCCTCCGCAGATGAAATACCGCCAAATCGATAGAATCACTTCCATTGAGCCTGGAAAACGGCTCACGGCGGAAAGGACGCTACGCGCAGACGAGGAGTATCTGAAGGACCATTTTCCCCGATTTCCTGTGATGCCGGGGGTAATGATGCTGGAAGCTTTGCATCAGGCGGCAGTCTGGCTGGTGAGAGCAGGAGATGACTTCCAAACACCATTGGTCTTGCTTCGAGAGACGCGAAGCGTCAAGTTCGGCGACTTTCTGGCACCGGGCGAAACGCTGCAGATAACGGTCAAAACAGTCAAAGAGGATGGAAACCGAATAACATTGAAGGCATCTGCTACCAAGCAGGGACGCATAACCGTATCTGCCCGGTTGATACTAGAACGCTGCACAACCGGTGACCCGGCACACTTCGGTACTGACGCAAAGGTTTTGCGTTCGACAAAAGAGCAATTCCAGGTACTTACTGAACAACTTACTGAGCAGGTCACCCTGGGCGACTGACTCAATCCATATCACTACACTCAAATTACAACACGTTCGTAAAAGGATTCACTGATGGGCCTTTCCCAAGACGAAATTTTCGAAAAGGTACAAGAAGCTCTGATTGACGCCTTGGGCGCTGATGACGATGAGGTAAATCGCGGAGCAACCTTGGTTGGCGATTTGGGAGCCGAATCCATCGACTTCCTCGACATCGTTTTCAAGCTCGAGAAGTCGTTCGACATCAACATCAACCGAGAGGAATTGGCACCCGAAGACATTCTCACCAATGATGACTACGTCAAAGATGGTGTCGTTACTGCTAATGGCATGGCCGAATTGAAACGCCGTATGCCTTGGGCCGACATGGGCGAGTTTGAGCAAAACCCGCGTGTCCAGGACTTCGGCAATCTGCTGACCGTTGGCGATCTTTGCAACTATGTCGGCAGCAAGATTGGTGGCGAGTCCTGAACCGGGTTCCCAACAAGTTGCTCACCGGTATCGATCAACTCTCTGTTTCCAATTTCTCTCTTTGTGATTCATAAGCCGATGCGATGGTTTTGGGTTGATCGATTCACTGAATTTGTGAGCGGCAGTCATGCCCGTGGTTACAAGAACGTAACGCTTGCAGAAGAAGCACTGGATGAGTATTGCCCGGGTTATCCGATGCTGCCTCCGACGCTGATCATTGAGGGCATGGCCCAGATGGGAGGAATTCTTGTTTCAGAGCATTTTAATTTTGACAAGCACGTGGTGCTTGCCAAGATTGGTAAAGCCAAGTTTCACCAACCAGCAAGATGCGGTGATCGGCTTAACTTCTCGGTCAAAATGGACGCAGTGCAGGACTTGGGAGCCACAGTGACATGCTTGAGTCATACTGGGGATACGCTGCAGGCAGAGATCGACTTGATGTTCGCTTTTCTGGAAGAAGGCCGGTTCACCAATGGACCGCTGTTCAACCCGGGCATGCTGAGAGACATGCTGCGAATGATGAACTTTTTTCATGTGGCGGTCGATCTGGACGGAAATGCCATTCCAGAATACACCAACATTTAGATTTCACACTCATAGCGGTGTCCTTTGGAACACTGCCTGCCCTATTCCTCTGTTCTAGAAAGCTCGCCCGATGCGTCGTCGTGTAGTCGTCACCGGAATCGGAATGGTAAACCCTATGGGGCATGACCCCGCCACCGTATGGTCTGGCTTGAAAGAGGGACAAAGTGGTGTTGCCAAAACCACTCTGTTCGACGCCAGTGGCTTTCCCACCAAGATCAGTGCCGAGGTCAAGAATTGGGATATTACCGATGCGGGAGAAACTGCCGAAGAATGGCAGGATCGTGGAAGACACACCAAGTTCGCGGTCGGGGCAGCCAAACAGGCGATGGCCGATAGCGGGGTTCTGGACTCAATTGATGACCCGATTCGCTTTGGCGTGTACCTCGGCAGTGGTGAAGGGAATCAGGACTTTCAGACCTTCAGTCGCATGATGGCTGCCGCCCTTGCCGACGGCGAGTACGACCCATCAAAGTTCATCAAGGCCGGTATTGAACTCCTGAACCCAGCCAAGGAACTCGAGCAAGAGCCCAACATGCCTGCCGCACATCTGGCAACCATGTTCAATGCCCAAGGGCCAAATCTCAACTGCTTGACCGCCTGCGCCGCCAGCAGCCAGGCTGTTGGTGAGGCCACCGAAATCATTCGCCGAGGTGACGCGGATGTCATGTTGGCAGGTGGAACGCACAGCATGATCCACCCGTTCGGCGTGACCGGATTCAACCTGCTGACCGCCCTGAGCGAAAGCAACGATGAACCGACCAAGGCCAGCCGTCCATTCGACCGCTTGCGGAATGGCTTCGTACTGGGCGAAGGCTCGGCAATGGTGATTTTGGAGGAACTAGAATCCGCCAAGGCCCGCAGAGCGAACATCTATGGCGAGATCGCTGGCTACGGGACCACAGCGGACGCTTACCGCATCACTGACATCCCACCCGACGGGCACGGTGGAATTGCCGCCATGAGAATGTCGATCGCAGATGCGGGCCTGCAGCCTTCTGATATCCAATATGTCAACGCCCATGGAACGAGCACAACAGTCAATGACAAGGTGGAATCCAAGGCCTGCAGAGAGGTTTTTGGAGACCTCGCTGGCAAGATTCCTGTCAGTAGTACGAAGAGCATGATGGGACACCTGATCGCGGCAGCTGGTGCCACCGAAATGATCGTCTGCCTGCTGGCAATGAGAGACTCAGTGCTGCCTCCAACGATCAACTACGAAAATCCCGATCCAGAATGCGACCTTGACTACGTTCCCAATCAGGCACGAGAAGCTCAAATTCAATACGCCCTCAACAACAGCTTCGGCTTCGGCGGACAGAATGTGACCCTCTGTCTGAGTCGTTATGCTGGTTAGTTCCTGAAACCGCCATGGCTGATTGCCAGAGGTTGCCATGAATCACTTTAGCGATGCAGAACTTGGTGCTTTTCTCGATGAAGCGTTACCACCAACACGCTGCTCACAACTCGAACATGAACTCCGCAGCAACTTGACACTGCGGCAACGATTGATCGAGGTGCGTGGACGTGAGTCAGCCGGGCTTCATACGCTGGGTGCAATTTGGAGAAGGAATCGGCTTTCCTGCCCTGATCGGTCCGAATTGGGCCAGTTCGTTCTAGGAACTCTCGAGACCGAGCAAAGCGTTTATATACGATTCCATATCGACACCATCGGGTGTCGCTACTGCCAAGCCAATCTGGCTGACATTGAACCAGCTGACAAAACTACAGACCAATCCAATCAGCGGCGGAGTCGCTACTTTCAAACTAGCGCCGGTTATTTAAAAAAGGATTGATCCGTTGAAATGTCACTTGGCGTGATAGAGCATTTTCTCAAGGCGATCAAGCGTTACCACCAGTTCGTTCCACTCTGTCACAACTCCCATCGTTGGCATCGACGTTGAGTCTTCCCGGTCAAAGCCACGCTCGCTGATCCGTAACCGCTGTGATAGCACTGCCACACCGTCGCTGACATTCTCCGTTTTCAACTCAACGGAAACGGGAGGGTCATCATCCATCGGCAACACTTGTTGCATTGCCTGATGCACCGCCCAAAGTGCAGCCTTGCGACTTGACTCAGCTTGAACAACGGTCCGCATCGTGCCAGATTGAACATAGTACTTCGCCATTTTGGTGTTGCTTTCAAAAAGGTTTGAGATCTTTTATAGGACGTCGAACAAACCAATCCACTGATGGCTTTCCGACAAGACTAGTATCGAAAACCAGATGACACGTTTGGTCATGAACGCGCAAAGAAAGGCCGTGAAGAAACGGAAAAACACAGAAACACCAACTCTGCGGAGTTCGTTTTCACCAAAACGGGTGTCTCCTGCCTTTTCTTGGGCAGTCGGCAGGATTGTAAAAGCCTGTTAATCTGACGCAGTGGTGGGCTCTGCAGACGATTGTGCCTCGCGGCGTTACGACACACAAACTCCAACCCGATCCAACCAACTATGAAATTGATTCATCATGGTGCACACGAAGGCGTGACAGGATCGTGCCACCAATTGAACTGGGGGAACGGAAATGGTTTGCTGGTCGACTGCGGGATTTTCCAGGGAGATGAGGCCAGGAAACACCCTAGTCCGGAGATTAATTTTTCACTCTCCGGGATTGAAAGTCTGTTGCTCACTCACGTGCACATCGACCATGCTGGACGACTTCCCTACTTGTTGGCGACGGGATTCGATCATCCGATTTTCTGCAGTCATCCAACGGCCAAATTACTACCACTGGTCATGGAAGATGCCTTGAAAATCGGATTCACACGTTCACGAAAATTGATCAGTCGATTCCTGAAAAAAATCAATCGTTTGTTATGTCCTGTCGACTACGACAAATGGCATCCCATTGCCGGTTCCGCTTCAATTCGATTGCGCCCGGCAGGCCATGTACTCGGGTCGACCATCTTTGAAGTCAAACTTCCAAGCGGGGAAGTAGTTGTGTTCACGGGTGACATCGGAACCGGGAATGATCCGCTGTTGCGAAAACCCACAAGCCCACCTGCAGCTGACTTGCTGGTTTTGGAGAGCACCTATGGCGACAAAATCCACGACGCGTCCAAGAATCGCCAACAAGCGCTTGAGGATGTTCTGCGACGCACGTTGCAGGATCGTGGTGTGACGATCATCCCTGCCTTCAGCTTGGGGCGAACACAGGCCATCCTCTATGAAATGAACGGGATCTTTGAACGACTGCAAGAAGAAAGTGGTAATTCGCTTCTGAAGCAGGTGGACGTCATTGTCGATTCTCCCTTGGCCTCGCGATTCACCGAGTTATACAAGAGCATGAAAGATTACTGGGGCCGGGAAGCACAGCACTTGATGCAAACCGACGACCAACCGCTCGTCTTTGAAAACTTGACAACCGTCAACAGTCATCGCGAGCACAAAGATACGCTGGCTTACCTCGACAAACAGAAGTTGCCAGCGATCGTGATTGCAGGTAGTGGGATGTGCACGGGAGGCCGAGTGCTGAACTACCTTAAGCGTTTCATCGCGAATCCCACTACTGATCTCGTCTTTGTAGGGTATCAGGCGAGTGGTACGCCCGGGCACCTTATCAGTCGCGGCTGTGATTGGGTACGACTCAATGGCCGAAAGTATGATGTGGGTGCCACGGTGCATCAGATGCAAGGCTACTCCGCTCATGGCGACCAGTCCGATCTCATTGGATTCGTGCAGAACATGGCCAATCGGCCAAAGCGAATCCGCTTGGTGCACGGTGACTACCAGCCCAAACTCATCCTGACTGAAAAACTGACAAGCCTCGGATATCAGGTCATCTGAAGTACGCCAATCCGACCTGCCAGGGTCAAACAGTGGCAGCGACTCTAACCGGGCCCCTGCCTAGATTGCCGTTCACGTACAGCTCAGCGATGATCGCTAGATGCAAATTGAGCCGTTGACTCGTCAGCAATTGCGGGGTTAGTGGGGGGATGAGGTGAGCCAATGGACCTTGCTGCAGACGTACCGAATTTCGTTTGGACTCCCCAAAACTGATATCGATCCAGTACTGCGCACGCCGATTGTCGCTGGCCGGAAAAACACCTATGTCTGCGGTGACCACATGGAAACACCAAGCATCGAAGGTGCTATGAATAGCGGTATCCGGGTGGCAGATCTCATTCTCTCTGAAAGGCAGACTACCTCATGAATGGAATCAGTGATCGCCATCCGATTCTGGTGTCGTCTTTCTCGTTCGACTCCGCCGTTCCCTGCCCGCTCGGGTCTGAGGGAGTTTCACCAGCATTGGCCAGAGTCTCTGTTTCCAAAGGAGATCTTTCAATGCTATGAGGGTACTGCTTCAACTTGGCAAGATAACCTGCCGTCTGGGCATCATTTCCGCGTTGCTGCGCAATCTCGAGCAATGCTTGATACGCTTCTCGCGTGGGTCGGATTTCCACGCTCTTCTGCAACGACCAGCAAGCCTGTTCGCTGAGACCCTGCTTCGACAGGGTCATCCCCAGTGCCAAATGTGTTTCGTGATTGACGGGGTCAATTTCGATGGCAGCTCGCTGAAGCATGACTGCGATTGCATGCTTGTACGAGGCCGATCCAGCTGAAAGCTCAGCTTCCGCAGCACCAAGCAGCATCAAGGCCTCGCTCGCCGCTGGCATACCACAAGCTGCCTCAATTAATTTACAGCGAGCAAATGTCATGTAGCGAAAGGCAGCGTCATGACTGGATAGTTTACTCTGCTCCACCCCCTTCATCACTGAGGTATGGTGTGAAGCAATCAGCTGACGCAGCTCACTCTGACTGGTTCCATCAACTGACTTGCAGAAATCTTCGGATTCACGAACGGCTTCCACGGCGATCAGAAAAGATTTCGTACACCAGCTCGTCCGCTCCGCTGCATCCTTCGCCGCAGCGCACAATCGAAACGCTTCAAAAGCGAAATCACGTGATTCTGTTGCAGTCTTGTTGCCTGCTGACTCACGTGCCTGGTGAAGACTCCGTTGCGCCAGTTCCCACAAACCAGCTGCCCTGCTCAGTGAATCTCCTGCTTCAGACTGAGGGGCTTCAGTCCGTCCTTCAAAAAGATGAATCCCAGCAGCAGCATCCATTCCGGAGGGCACACTCGAACGTTCCCGTTGATCAGAAACTGAATCGACATCCCGATCAGACAACGAAAACTCCAATGAGGGTAACTCGAGCAGGCTTTCACTTGCTGCGGATTGTCCATTTCCAGCAGGCTTCTGTATATTCTGGAAGAACGTTGCCATATCCTCTTGGTTTGGCAAGAGGATATGGCTGGGCACAACACTCGCAGTCATATCGACCTCTGGCTGCTGTGGAATGCTTTTCGAACCAGCACCTACAGATGTAGCGGAGACCACGTCCGGAACGGCGACCAAATCACACGTCTCCTGAATATATTCGATTTCTTTTTCACTTGATTTCTGTGGCCCCCGAACAGCCAACTGCGCAGCATCAATTGGATCAGCAGCGCAAATCGTTCCACTGTCCCCACCGGTAGCCTTATGGATCGCGACTGATTTGGACTTTTGTCCAAGCATCAAACGATTTACCGAGGGCGCACTATCAATCCAAAGCGACTCGAAACTCGGCCGTGCGGTAAGACCTTGTTTCTGATTTTGATCAAGGTAAATCAAATCGGTCTGACTTGTCTCGTCACCGTAGTCTGAACTCGCTGCTACCACGTCGCTGTGGACCACGTCGCTGTGGACCACGTCGCTGTGGACCACGTCGCTGTGGACCACGACGCCCTTCTCTATCAAGGCGTTGGGTAACTCCAGCGGAGCAACCGCCGCTTTCACAACTGGCGGAACAGAATTCGACTCAGGGTCGGGGGCGAAGTGGATCGTGACACCAGTCTGCTGCGGGAAAGCAGCAGAAACACCCCAACCGTCCTTTAGAAAACTGCCCAGATTATCTGGCACGGCAGGGTCCGCCGCAGATACTTGGACACAACAAGTCAGAACAGCCGCAACTATGGCTTCTCTAGATCCACTCATGCTCTTGCACTCATCCGTGAGACTAATCGCATTCACATGGGGCCGTTCCGCTGTTTCCGTACTGCAGAACCCCATCTTTATCAGAATCGACTGACATGGCATCAATGGCTCAAGCATTACGAGCATCGTGTTGCGAATGGCGTAATGTTGGCCCGAATCAAAGCGATCACTGCAATGAAAGGCAGAATCGGTTGGAACCAAACAGTCCACACCGATTACCCAAACAGATCATTATGAAGCTGATCTTCGTCCAAAGGGTTCATCCATGCGCTCACCGTCTGCCTGTAACAACTAGCGAGAATGTACAGATCGAATCGACTCTACCGATATCCTGTTCATTGAGGAAATACCAGGAGAACAGAGCATTGATGCGTC
>JAPKCI010000141.1 GCA_028823035.1 Rubripirellula sp. | reverse complement strand
CATAATCCCACTTCTCGGCCGTCAGCATCTCTTTCAGAGTCATCTTCTGCTTATTGTACTCGTAGAGCTTCGCTTTCAGGTCCTCAGGATTCGCCTCGCCAAGCAATGCGGCTTCGTAGTGGTTCTGGATCGTGCGTCCCCCCGGAGCAGCAACACCGAGAATAAGTTCATGCCCGGAATCCTTCACTATCCCTGGCAGCATGTTGGTGGCGTTCTTAAGAAAACTGTTGCCAATCCCGAGGATTTTCAGCGACTTTTTTTCTATCGAGGGTGATGCCTGGGCATGAACACTCTGCGTCAAGGCCAACGAGCCCACTGCCACGGCCAGAGCTGCTGCATATCGAGTGATTGAGTCGACGTATTTTATAATCTCAATTTTCATCTATCAACTTTCTTATTCTGCTTGTGGAGTATTTACGGCAAGCGGCGTATTTCGCCCCGCATTGACACTGGATTTCATAGTCCCTTCCGTAATCGGGTAACGTCAACCTTCAGCCTCGCCCCATCCGACACCGACTTTCCCGCGCGGATGTCATTCTCTCGAAATACCGCCAGCTGTACGGAGCCGACTCCTACCTTTCCGTTCCTGTTCAACGTATAGCGCTGGTGATCGTAAATGATGTAGATTGTTCCGTCCTCTGCCTGCACGCCATCGGGATATGACGACTCGCGTTCGTCCAGCAGAAATCCAGTGCTCCACGTGGCGCCGTCGTCATCAGACAGAAACGCGGTCAGATGAGATCGTTTGCCGTCCGGCGCGTTGTTTCGAACCATGAGCAGCCCGCCCGATCGCAGTCGCCGAACGAAGAAGCGTTTGTTCGCAAACGTTCGGCCTTGAAGACAGATCGAACTTTCCTTCCAAGTTCGCCCGCCATCGGTCGAGACGCTCTGGGCCATGCCGCCGGTGTTGCGCAGCAGCATCCACAAGCTGCCGTCGCGGCGTTCGACGATCATGTGTTCGTCTACCCTCGTGCCCGGGATGCGAACCTGCCCGATACGTTCGAAGCTGGCGCCTTCATCGGTCGAGCGATAGACATTCGATCCGCGTTCTTCGCCGAGGTCGTGCGTCAACATTTCGGCCGTGTAGGGCGCGAGATCCTCCGGATCGAATTTGACGTTCGGCACGTTGGTGTTGTCGCGCCAGAGGCCGATGCAGAGTAACCAATCGCCATTTTTCAGCGCCGTCGGTTTGTTCAACATGACGCCGTTGGCAATTCGCCGCGGCTCGGTCCACTTCGGTTCTACCGCGCTGGGATTCTCCATCACGATCGCCCAAACACCCATCCGGCCATCCTGAACTCCGGCGCTCTGTGCCCAGAATATCCAGAGTCTCCCGCGTGGATCAATCCAGAGGCAAGGGTCGTAGGTATGGACAAACCGGCGTGCCCGGACCAGCAGCTGCTCGGACCATGTGACTCCGTCGTCGCCGCTCGTGGCGAGCACGACATAACTCCCGGAACTCTCCACGCCTCGCGGGCTCGGTCCCGCATACCAGGCCGCCCAGAGCCGTCCGTTCGCGGCGCGTTCGATCGCTGGAACGCCCTGTGCGCCGCGAGTGCTCTTCACGGTGTCCGGGTCGAATTCAGCGGTTATGCGTGGCGGCTTCAGGGCAAGGTCGGGCAACGCCGCCAATTTGTCGTCACCCTCGCTGAATTCGCTCGCGACGGAGATGACACAGAAGGTCAGGATGTAAAGCGTTGTCTTCATTACGTACTCATGTGGTAAACGCCCGACTTCGCAACGCCCGACTTCGCAACTCGGGTGCTTTTTTTTGTTATCCGACGTTTAGTTGCCGAGCGAGTCGAACCAAGATTTTGTGAACGATTTAAATTGAGGATAAAAGGGGACGAGGAGGATAAAAGGGGACAGGCATAGTTTCCTAGATAGCAGATGGCAGTGGCTTGAAAGTGCCTGTCCCCTTTCTTCTTGTGATCACCTTCGCAGTCGTTGAAAAGTAAATACCCACGTGATTGTAACCTTTGCCGATGAGCCCCTTTTTTGCAGTTCCAGTGAGGACCGCATCACCATCAACAAAGAAGCGCAGATCGCCCACTTCGTTCTCGACGACAATGTGATGGGTTTTCTCAGGCGTAATGCGGATGGTCGGCTTCAGGTCGGATTGCAAATTCGCCCCGGCAATAAGCAGGCGGTTCATCGTGTTGTATCGACAGCCGAACTGAAAGAAGTAACCGGAGTTCCACGGCGTTTGATCTTCATCTTTCAGATCACAATGAATGAAGGAACTGAGATCGCCGACTTGAGAATTTCCGCCTGTCGGTAGCGCCATCACAGAGTCGGCCACGGCTTCGAACTCCATGCGTTGCCTTACTCAGTCTCTGCAGATACAGCAGTTCCGTAGGCGAGTACTTCAGTCAGCCCCTCTCCGATATCAGTCGTGTCATACCGAAACCCCAAGATGCCATTGGCACGGTACCTGACTGCATCTTGCATCATCATCAAGAACGCATCGTGCCGAGCCGTCTGGCACATCTGCTGCAATGCATCAACGTTACCCCCACTCATTGCCTGAAACGACGCCGATATTCCACCGCGAATTCCGGGGGATCGGACAACAAGCCCTTGAACAACTCCGTAGCTTCGCACGATGCGGAAACCATGCAGTTCCATTGCACTCGTAACCATCGCTGGATGAATCGGCCAACCCGACGCTTCGGGAAGGTCCTCAGGATGCAGGTCGTCACTGTTACTCATCGCTTAACTTGCTCCAGGACGCAAAGATGTACGTTCCCTCAATACGACCCGAGACGCCCCATGCATGCGGGAACGAATCAGATAGCCGTACGATCATTCTACGGAAAGAAACGTTTCTGGGTAGAACTCCCCCCGATAGATACTCATGCCGATTCTTTGCACCTTCCGCATCGATGTTCCTCAGGGGCCGGCAAACCGACGCGGGCATGCCAACCCCTTTGGATCCCTGAGTTAAAGGAATAAACAATGGCAACGATCGAGCATAGAACTGATGTGGACGAGACGAGTACCGCATCCGCACCCCGTTCATGGCATTCAAGCCCGTTCATGGCATTCAAGTCCGTTCATGGATGCTGGAGTGGCTGAATACTGACAGCGCAGACGTTGTACCCTGGAGACAATTTTTCCGAATATACTGAGATTCTCTGAAAGATACTGCCCCAGCGGCGGTATCTGATGTGAAGACACGGTTTCAAACACATCTGTTCTGTCTCACGGGAGTTCCGATGGACACTCTGAAAGCCCTCAGTATTTGTTGCCTGCTGACTGTTTCGAACCAGGTCAGCCGTGCTGCGGATGAAATCGCAACGGTCAGCCTGCTGCAGGGAAAGAATACGAGGATCGTCGAAAAATCGGACTCGAGTCTGAAAGATTCTAGTCTGACCTTTCTACACGACGGCAAGTCCGACCGGTCTGTTGAATTCAAACTTGAACCGGGCATCCCGCTTGACCTGACCTGGCGGCTGCCGGCAACTGTCACATGCGACGAACTGGTTGTGACGGCGGACGCGAGGCGTCTGACAGCAAAGCAGTTGCCCCGTGTGGAAGTACTCGTCTCCACTCTGTCTGGTCAGTCGGGATTTCAGACGGTTCGGTCGTTTGTGCTGAAGGCAACCGATCAGCCGCAGTCTCTGAAGCTGCCGGGCGGTGCCGCTCAGTGGATTCTCGTACGGCTGACGACTCCGGCCGAGACCACGGTCGTTTCCGTGTCCGAGATCGACCTTCGCGGCCAGGCGGGACCGCCGCAGTCGCGTTATGCATTCAAAGAGGCGCCTGCGAAGGCCTTCAGCGTGCTGTCCGAAGTTCAGAAGTCCGTGCAGGTCACGATCAGTGATGACGAACGGTCGCTGTACCAGGACGCCGCCGACGGCAAACTCAATGACTGGTCGTTCGCGGAAGCGGCACTTGTCAGCAGCGGGGTCGTCGATGCTGAAAAGCGTCGGGGTTTTCTGAAACAGATCGACGAGCTGACGGCCGGAGCCAAGACCGCTATTGAGGACGAAGAAACGCCGTACGCAAGAGCCGAGGGGCTGCTGAAGTGGCTGCATGACAACGCCATGTCCGTCGGCTACGAAGAAAATCAGACCGATCTGGCGACAGTCCTCGAGACCGGCCGGTTCAACTGCGTCTCATCGGCAACGTTGTACAATATTATCGGGCGACGACTGGGGCTCGACCTGCGGGCGATCGAAGTGCCCGATCATGCGTTCTCAATCCTGTACGTCGGTTCGAAGCATGCCGATGTGGAGACGACAAACGCTCTGGGTTTCAATCCCACGCGAGACCCGCGGATTCTGGAACGATTCAAGGATCAGACCGGATTCCGCTACATCCCGGACCGCCATGCCGACAAACGACGTGAAGTCAGCGACACCGGTTTGTTCGCGCTGACGTGTTACAACCACGGCGTCTTTCACACTCAGGAAAAGGACTACCCGGAAGCGCTGGCCGACTTCTTCCGCGCGTTGAGCCTTGATCCCGATCTGACGTCGGCGATTCAGAACGTACTGGGTGTCTTCGCCAACTGGAGCCGGGAACTTGCCGACGACGGCCAGTTCGAGCAGGCTGTCGCTGTCGTGTCGACCGGCCTGAGGCTGGCACCTGAAGACCCGTCACTGCAGCATAACCGCAAGGTCGCATGGCAACAGTGGGCACTCGCCGAGATTGAAGGGAACCGCCGCGAATCGGCTCTGACTGTTCTGCGCAAAGCCGCGAAGGTAGCGCCCGACGACGGCTTCGATCAGATGCAGGCTTACGTCTTCATGCACCCGGGCGAAAAACTGGCTGAGACAGAGAAGTGGACGGAAGCGATCGGACTGGCGTCAGAAGGTCTGACGTCCGTCACGGAAGTGGCTCGCAAAGACCTGCGAGACTGGCGCAAGAACGTTTATCACCGCTGGACGGATGCTGAACTCAAAGAGAAAGACTTTGTCGCTGCGGCAGACGTCCTGACCAGAGCGATGCGGGCCGAGCCTGACGACCGGAAGTTCTCTGAAAAAACGGCTTATGTAATGCAGGAGTGGCTGATCGAGACGCAGAAGTCGAACGGACTGGCTGCGGCCGAAAAACTGTTGAACGAATTGAATACGAGATTCAGCAAAGTCGAGCTGACGCGGAAGGTCATCGACAGGTTCATTGGCCGCACTTCACAGACGTTGATCGCCGACAAAAGGTGGGACGAGGCGTTTGCTCTGGTGGATCGAACAGCCGGACTGCTCTCGAAAGACACGGCGCGTGATCTGCGCCGCATGATTTTCGATCAGCAGGCCAGGGCTCTGATTGAGGCAAAACAGTGGGAAGGGGCGATCGCTGTTTACACAAACGGTCTGAAGATTCTCGCCGACGACAGTCATCTGAATAGCAACCTGCGGGGCACGTGGGACCTGTGGGCCGGTACGTTTCGCGAAAAAGCTGAGTGGTCCAAAGCGGTGGATGTTTATGTGCTGGCACTCGACAGTGGCAGCAACAACAGCACCTTCGCTCGGAAAATCGGCTACTGCGTGCAGGAACTGGCACTGACGACACTGAAATCTGATGGCCCCGCGGCAGCAGAGAAGCAGATTGCAGCCTGGCAGAAAAAGCGGCCGGACGATCGTGAGATTGGCAAAGCGTCGATGCTCTACGTCCAGACGCTGCTGGAACAGCATGTGAAAGACGGCGAGCATGCGATGGCTCTGGCTGCTGCCGACCGCTGCCGTAGCCTCCTCGATGACACGGGCCATCAGCGACTGGTGCGCATCGTGTGCGACAACTGGGCTCGAACGCACTCGCAAAAGGGGGAATGGACACAGACGCTTGCCGTCTATTCGCAGGGATTGAAGTCACGCCCCAAAGACAGTCATCTGACTCGCAACGCGGCAGCAACATGGAACACTTGGGCAGGAACACACATCGACAGCAAAGACTGGGCCGAGGCGATTGAAGTCTACGATCAGGCACTCAAGCAGTTCCCGAATGACGGCACTTTCAAAAACAATCTTAAGTACTGCCAGCAGCAGGCGGAGAAGCAGCAGGCGGAGAAGCAGCAGGCGGAGAAGCAGGAGGCGGAGAAGCAGGAGGCGGAGAAGCAGGAGGCGGAGAAGCAGGAGAGCCCGTTCCTGCCAATCGCAAATGTTGCCCGCGGTTCGATCCAGTGCGGTCCGACTGCCAGAAGTTTGAAAAAGCAATGGGAAACGGCGTGTCGGTTGCTGACCCAGAACCAATATCTGTACGTGAATCGACTACCTGAATATGATTCGGTTTGTTGGACGTTCCGGCACGACCCGACCGATGATGCTTTCTACGAAACACAACCCGATGTGCTGTTTGCAGAAGCTATCCGCGTCCCCTTGGGAGAACCGCGAGGTCGAGTCGTTCAATGGTACGCTTCGTGACGAATTGCAAAACAGGGAAATTTTCTCAGTTTCGTGGAAGCTTGCTGGTTAATCGATCGATGGCGACTCCACTACCACCATCACTGTATCCACAACTCTTTGGTTGATAAACGCGAGCCGAAGAAACTGAGGACGTATAATCACCGAAAAGCGAAACAAAAACCCCTCCGCTCGGGGCAGAGCGAAGGGTTCAACTCGTTAAATCACATTTGGAAGATACAAAGGCAATGACTGTAAGTCTGGATTAGTAGAGCAGAGTGACTACAGAGATCTGCTTGGTATTATTTGCGACTTGCCGGGTAGCTGTTGTCATCATTCTCGACAGTGTCATAGCCCATGCTTTCAGCGATGGATTTGTTCAGCCAATAAAAAAAGTCGTTGCCCATTCGCGGGGGCAAAATCCATTTCACTTGGAACCACCAGTTGTTGGTAACGATTATTACGGGCTTGTTTTCATCGGGATCTTGATTCCCGGACGGCGATGCGCACGCACTTAAACTTGGTAGCATTGCGAAGCAGAGTAGCACCAATGCTGATTTGGAAATCGCTTTCATATTAAATTCTCACATGTACCAAGGAAGAAATGTTTGGCATTCAACTAGACTTGCAAACACTCATGCGATGTGTTGAACAGACAACGTGAACTGCCTTCTCTGGTTATTAAACGGAAGCCGAAGAAATTGAGGACGCATAATCACCGAAAAGCGAAACAAAAACCCCGCAGTTCGGCGCAGAGCGACGGGGCTGTATTAGATAGAGTACGATTCGGGGCGGAAATCGGACAAGGAAACTGAAGATTGTTCTTGGGTAGTACTACCCAATGAACCAATAGTTGAGCCATTTAGCGGATGCAAATACCACCTACGGTGCAACAACTTGCACGTTTGTTGTGCTAGTCTCGCTAAGGTGCCGGTTGGCACATGGCGACAGCCTACTGATGTTTCCATCACACGAATCGCGGCCATTTCTGCCTGGGTCACGCGGATCAATCAAAAGGGTCGATTTGGGGAGTTTGCTTGCAGTGTGGCGCGAGAACTTGCGCACGATACTCCAGAGTGTTGTGACTGACAGCACGCAAGATCTTCTCGATCACTTGTCCCTGCCGCAGCTCAATGAAGGCCACCACCTTCATCCGACTACCACACTGCGTACAAATCAGTGGATCGACTTCATCGATCCGCTTGATCAACATCGCCCACGTAGGGTTGCTGCGAGGCTGTGCAGAGCGGGCACCGTCGCGCAGCGATGGTCGGCTTGATGATTCACCTGCGGCGGTAGAGGCCGCAATCTCCGCCTTCTTACGGACGTCACGCGACTTGTTCGAATACCAACCGTATTAGCGAGTCAGATGGGAACCCTTGTCTGGAATGTGCTAAGTGAACTCAGCCAGGACATCGAGCACCGGGAGAATCTGAAAGTTCCGCGTCACTGCCGATACGGTGCCGTCTCTGTTGGGGGCAGGATAGGCTTGGACCAGCCTTGTCATCGGACGTGATTGTCGCGAGAGATGAGCTCGACACCGCTGATCAAGGCAGGTAGCTTCGTCTTGGCATTAAACTCCAGAACGATTTTGCCGCCCGTGGCGTGAGCCGAAAAGGTGCGAACCAGCGATCGGCTGGGGCCCCCAGCCGCCTTGCTCACGTCGAATTTGGTGAGGACGACCGTCCCTTGAATGGAAACGTCAAAGACACGTTCGTCAGGCCGCTTTCCTTCTGGTTCCAGAAAGATCAACCGTACCTGATACTCGCCGTCGCTGGGTGTTTCAATCTCGATTCGTTGAATCCCTGAAATTCCGGAGGAAGCTACCCAAGGCAACTCACCGGCCTCGACAAAACTGGCATGGTGGCGAAACAAAGTCGGGAATTCCGGGACAAAGCGGACTTTGAGCGCTGCGGAGGAACCGCCTCGACTGGGCACGTCCAGCCAGAGGGTCCCGTCGGTTGAACGCCGGTCGCCCGGCGCCGCGAAGTTCACTCCAGTTCGTCCCTTGCGTGCCTTGCCGCCGAACGTCCAGAACTCCGCCTCCGGCATGTGAATCAGCGCGAGGGATGTCTGGTTCTGATAGGCACAGGTGCAGGTTCGCGTATAGTCGGGAGCATTCAGCACGCCATCTGCTGGAATCAGGTTCGCCGTACAACTTGATTTGAAGCCTCCGATATTACCGGTACCCGAATCGTTCAAAAGATCGAAGAAGCCCGCGGCGCCCGAGCGGAAGGTCAGCAGGTGCTGTGAGCCCAAGGCGGTGTTGCACCCGTAGTTGCGGTTGTAACTCCAGCCGGTCGGCTTGCCGGTGCGAATATCCAGAGCGAACCCGCCCCCTCCGTTGGTCAGCACTTTGTCTTTCCAGAGCAGACACGGACCGCCATGCTTGAGCTGATGGTTCGACCAGATGATCTCGCCGTCGCTACCTCGATAGGCCACCATCCCGGTTCCGACTTCATCCTGTGCACGATCTCGATACTGGCTGCCGGCCTGAAGCAGCGTGTCATGCTCGGCGCTGTAATTCAGAAACGTGCCGAAGACGTCCTGATCAGTACTCCATATCTTCTGACCGGTTCTCAGATCCAGACACAGCAGCTCAGGCTCGCCTGCAACGCGGATACCACGACGGGCCAGCCCCTGAAGGCGATTACTGGTCAGACGATCGACGCAATACAACCGTTCGCCGGCCAGCGCGATATTGTTATGCCGAAAGTTGAACACGGCATCGCGGTGCCAGAGTTTCTTGCCGGTGTCCCGATCGAACACGACCAGCCGCCGGCTGCCTGAAGCGAAGCGCGTGGAAGGCAGGGTATCCCAGGTTGCACTACCCGGTAGAACCGCGACGGTCTTTTCCTGCACGACAGTGGTTGGGCGCTTGCCGTCAGGCTCGTACACCACGGCGGGGTCGAGTGTAAAGTCGCCGCTGTCCAGACTGGCGTTGTGGCCAACGATGGCCAGTAAGTTGCGACCGGGCTTGAGAAGCTTCTCAAAGCCCTCGAACTCAACGAACTCGTGCCCGCTCGCCTCGTGACCAGAGACCTTGGCCTTGGCCCCGCTGCCCTTGATGCTTCGTCGCGCCACTTCTTGCCCGTTGAGATAGGCCACGAAACCGTCATCGTAATTGATCTGGATGCCGAATTGTTTGGCATTCATGGCGGCCGCTCCGTCGAAGACGCGGCGAAGATAGACCCGACGGTAGCGTCCCTTCATGTCTCGCAGTTTGGTACGATCATCCTCGTCGCCGTACCCGAAGCCTGCGTTGCCAAGCTTCCAGGCAGCATCTTTGAATTCAGTTTTCATCCATCCCGCCGGAGGATCCGACCCCGCCAGATAACGCCAGGTCTCGCCGAGCGGAACGAGGGTCTTGAACATATCCGCGTTGTCGACTTTTGCCGGCTTGCTCGAAGTCGCCCCCTTCGTGTCAACTCCGACTGGCGAGGAAGTCGCCACGAGGGTGTTTCCCGAAACACCCAGGTAGCCCCAGTTGGGGGCGGGCTGGCCTTCGATGGCTTCAAGTTTGAAGGATCGGACCCGTTTCCCGGTTGCCGCATCGAGCTCGAGAATCTCCGCCCCGTAGACCACATACACGCGATCGGGCAGCGAGACGTAATTGCTCCCGATCTCTCCGGCGCCGGGGTGATGCGACGTGTTGTTGTAGTAGTCGCCCACCCCTTTGAGTTCCGTCTGCCAAAGCACTCGTCCGGTGTACACATCCACGGCACGCAGCATGTCCGCACCTTCGATAATCAGACGCCCCCCTGCGACCTGCGGTGAGGGACCGTGACCGTGGCGAGGCAGCACGTCAGCGTGCGATGGTCCTCCAAACCACAACAGTCCCAACGGAGCCTTCACAAGTGTGTCCTGCGAAACGACGCTCTGCGACGCGTCCGCATACTGATGCGTCCAGTTCGCGCTACCCGGCAAAGCACCGACTCGAGTCATCGTGGTGAGACCATTCGCGCGAGCCAACACGGCTTGGGCCGGCATCGACTCTGCAAGGTTCTGCTTGATCGCGGCGTGCTGGGTCTCACTCAACGCCAGGGCTGCAAATCCACCATAAGGCCGGAGCGGACGAAACACTCGTGTCATCGCCAGCGGATTCTGCAACAAGCCCGCCCCGTCAGGATCCTCACTCACCACCAGGTTCGCCACATACGGTGGAAACGGATAGGTAACGGGATCCCCCACCCGCGCCGAAACTCTGCGGCCGTACAATCCCTGTGCAGTCATTCGACGCCGAAAAGCGTCGACTTTCTTCGCATCGGGGTCCACGATAATCACAAAAAGATTGGACCGGTCGATGACCGCCTCAACCAACTTTCCACTGCCTAGCCCCAGCGCCAGTGCGTACCCATCCTGAGAGCCATGGTGAGCTAGGACCTTGTCGGCCAGATCACCCCAGATTCCTCCCACTTCAGCAGTCGACTGAGACGCCAGATCATGCGTGACCGGCTCGCCGACGCCGACTCCGAAGGCATGCAGCGTGCCCGTACTCGTCGCGATGAACAGTTTGTCATCCGCGGCGAGCATCGTCGCTGCATCACCCGTGAATGTGCCGGTCCACACCGGAGCGCCGCCCTGCGGTAGCGTGTAGGCACTCACCTTGCCCGAACCGGCAACGTACAGCCGATTCCCGGCGCGAATGATGACACGACCGGGCAGGTCGCTGAGCTGCGTCTTGTACAATTCCTGACGCACAGTCGACGTTTCCTTGACCTTGTTGCCTCGCTTGTCGACCACTTCACGCGTATGGCGTTCAGCCATCGCTGAGAATGCCGTGAGTCGATCGCTGTCGAGATGGATCAGTTCCTGATCGTCGAACACAACCGGGCGTTTGCTCTCGCCCTTGTCGCCGTTACTCAGTTCGTATCCAGCCCCGGCCGCAAAGAAAAAGTCGCCGACCGCCGCGACGTCGTGCCCGCCGCTCTTCTTGTCGTATTTGAAATGCCGCAGTTTCCCCGTCACCGTTTCATACACTGCTGGCATCGATCGCCCTCCGGGGACAACCAGAGCATCGCCCACCGCAGCGAGGTGGCCCTGCGGCACGACCGTGCCGAAGGATGGTGCACCGTGCGGGTGTACGATGTAGTTGGTTCCGTCGCCTGAGTTGGTCCAGATCACCTCACCGGTCGCCGGATCGATGGCATGAATGAAGATCCCCATGAAGGGCCAGATGCTGGCGGTGACGTGGAGCCTTCCCTCATGCAGAACGGGGCCTCCACGCAGTGGCCAACTCGCGATCAACCGACGGTTCCCCAGAATCGGTCGGTTCGCCGGCCCGCCCCGGAATTTCCAGACCAGCTCACCCGTCT
This sequence comes from Rubripirellula sp., assembly GCA_028823035.1. Lineage (GTDB taxonomy): Bacteria > Planctomycetota > Planctomycetia > Pirellulales > Pirellulaceae > Rubripirellula. The sequence goes on along the minus strand of JAPKCI010000141.1, from coordinate 3,925 downwards.
GAGCCTCGAGCGCGTAGAGAAAACCGTCATCGCTCGCGACGTACACCTTGCCCGCGTGCGCCACTGGTGCGAATCGCACGGGGCCATCCGTGTAGAAACGCCAGGCTTCTCGACCGGTGGCGGTGTCGTAGGCGACAAGGGCGTCAATCGTGTTCGACGGTACGAAGATCCTGTTCCCCAGCACTACGGGCTCGGGGACAAGGTCGAACTGGAGCTTCATCTGGGTCGGTGGCCAAGCCGGACTTTGGGGGACCAGGCTGCGAGTCCAACGAAGAGACATATTCTCGGGAAGCGCATCGGGGGAAACGCCGCCGCGTCCCGCGCCGTAACGCCACATCGGCCAGTCACCGGACCATCCATTTGACGCCACACCAAGCAGACACATCAGGACGAACAAACGTGTGATCTGAATCATGATCCAAGGACCCCCCCCGTTACGGAAAACAGAAGCAGCAATACTGCAATGCGATGGATGCTCATCGTCAGAACTCTTTGGTTAAAGGTGGTCACTAACATCATGAAATTGAGAACAACCAGGGTAATTGCAATTGTGATGGGCGGCCCCATTGTAATTGTGATGGGCGGCCCCATTGTAGTTGTGATGGGCGGCCCCAGTGTGATTTAGACCACGGGCGTTGTCTTGGCTGTTCGGGTAACTCATGTTGGCGTATCGGGCAGATGGAAACAGACGAAGATTTACGCGGTGCTAACAGTCACAACATTCGGGAGTTCTGTGCGCGAGTTCCCGCGCGGCGTAATGAAACGGGTTCCGGTGCGGAAAGTCAATCCGGGGTAGGCACCAGAAACAGGGATGCGATCGTCTGAACTGTCGGTTTGGCTACATCTCGCGCTGCAGCGAGCACGACTTGGCCGGCAGAAACGGGGGGGGGCGACTAAGCTTGCGATCGCGACTGGCGTCTCACATGCTCGGCATGTTCGCTTTCGATTGGTCTCGATCCGTTCCTCGCGTGCCTTCTCCTGCGAAGTCTGAAGTTTGCCAGGAATGTCGCCTCCTTTACCGTAGTACATCTCATCTGGTGTTTGTCTGCTGAAGGCTGAGTGTGGCGGACGCGAGTTGTGTTTGTGGACATAGAACTCCACCAGCTTCTCGAGCGTTTTGACTGAGTCGAGTGTGTTGAGGAACAGCCATTTGTGCTTGAGTGCTCTCCACGATGAGTCGATTATCCAGTTTGAAAACGTGATCTCCGTTTGGGCGAGCACTCGATTGAGTAGTCTCGACTCGACGAGTTCATCGACCGCACCATTGAAATTCTCAACTCCACCGTCGTCCAAAAGCGTCGGTTTGCAATTGACTGCGCCTCGTGAAGCGGTGAGCAGGATCTCTGCTGTCGCGACTGGGTTGAATGTGCGAGCCACCTTCCAGGACAGGACTCGGCGGGAGTAGTTGTCGATCACTGCGTGATGAGAGGCTTTGCTGCCGTCGAGCAACCGGACCACCGAAGTGTCGATGTGCCAAATCTCATTCCCGGGCTCGATCAGCTGATTGCCAAGCCCCCGATGGTTCCGCTCCGCGTGGTAGTGCTCCACGTATTCACAAACGGCATTCTCAAGTGAGTTGCGTCCGACGAAGATCATGCGATCCAGCCACTCGGTCTTCAGGCTCCGGAACCAGCACCAGACCGCAAACGCACAGGATCATGGGAAATATTCCTGAAGGCACACTGGGACGTGATGGCATCAATCGATTTCACCACCGGGGAAGTATGGAATAAGGTTAGTTTTACCACTTTCTATCTGCTCTTTGTCATGGAGCTGAAAACTCGTCGCGGCCATTTCCGCGGGTTGCACCACCAACCCGAATGAAGCGTGGATGAAAACGATGGCCCACGAACTGACCAACTTCGAGGATGGTTTTCTTAAGGAAGAGAGGTACTTGACCATGGACCGCGATGCGACATTCAGTCAATCCTTTCGGGGCTTCCTGCGCAACGAAGGTGTGAAGCCTGTTCGCTTGCCATCGCGAAGCCAGAATTTAAATGCGAAGTTAGAAAGATTTTTCGGATCTCTGAAATCCGACTGCCTTCACAAACTGATTCTCTTTGGTGAGACCACGACGCGCAGAGCTGTTCGACTTTCCTCGCACATTATCACACCGAAAGAAACCATCAGGGCTGGGCAACGAACTGACCGTGCGGCTCAGGCAGTCGCTCGAGATCGGTGTGATATCTGCATCGCGGCGCCGTTTACGATCGTTTTTTAGCCAGCGGCGCTCTATCTGGACTCAATTTCGACCGAGAACTGGGATCCATCCACTCACGCAACTTTTGATTTCGCCGGCCGAAATGTTCGTTTCAATATTTTGACTCCACGGGTCAAGTAACTCGCGTTATTTTGAGCAAGCGGACAGCGAACGCGTTGTGCGTCTACTCGGTTGTCCATCTTTCGTCGCGGAATCCTGTTCGCCGTTGGCGATTTCCTGAACGACAGCCTTGGTGACTACTTTTCTTGGTTTCCCATCAAGTCGGCCATCGAGTTTGCAAACGAGTTTCCAAGCCTCACAAAGAACGCCCCGCTACCCAGGTAGTGATAGGGTCGGTCGCTGCCAACGGTGTCCCACTCATGGTAATGTTCAGGCCATCCTTTTTGAAAGACATTATTGGAGTACAGCGAGTAGTCTGTATAGCTCTCGACAGACGCGACGCCGTTTTTGGCTCCCATTGTCTTGGCGGCTGTTCGTTGCCCGAGTGATACTTGATTTTCAGCCACCTTTTCTTTGGTCATGCCGGTGCCGAGCACGCCGATGACGAATGGCATTTGCGGCACGTTATACGCTTGCCTGATGTCTTTGATGAACGTGATCATATTGCCCGTATAGTTGTCCCGGAACTCAGGGGAGAACTGATCGTTGTATCCCTGGAACCAGACAAAACCGGCGATTTCGTATCCGGCTTTTGCGTCATAGTCCGGGTGGTAACTTTTCAGATCACCCAGCACCTTTTGGATGGCTTCATTCATCATCCTGTAATTCAAGCCCGCATTCTTTTTGATCTCCTCTACCTTCTCACTTGATTTCTCTTTTTCGTTGAGTTCATAGTTGCCAGCTGTGGGGGGACGGAAATTGTAGTTAAGCGATTTACCACCCCACGACGTTTTGATCAGCAGGATGGGGCCGTCAATGTTTTCTGCGATCGAAAGTCCGAAACCAAACTCGGGTCCAATCTTTTCATTCGATCCTCCATAACCAATGCCAAGCTTGCCTGATTTCTTGTTTCCATCTGCAATCGAACTGATGTAGACCCGATCGGAAACAACACAAGATGAGGCTACTCTTTTCTTGTACGCCTCATGTTCGTCCTTGAGCTTTTTTACCTTTGCTTCCAGATCCTTCTTTTCTGGTCCCTCGCTCAGTGCCTTGACCTTGTCGTTTGAAATACCTCCGGTTAGTTCATCGAGTTGTCTGCCTCGAGCTAGTTGTTCCTCCAGAGTTGCTTCGGAAATGCCGGCGTCTTCTTGAATCACCAGATCGAGTAGTTCCTGGTCTCTGGGATTGTCCGACGCGTACAACGTAGCAATCGTGTGAGCTCTGGCGTGGCCGACCATATTCGATTGGCCTGCAAGAATGAAAATCTTCAGCGGTTCTTTGGCAATGGTTGCATTGGTTGTCAGGGCTGCAACGGCCACCAAGGCCAGGCGGATGATTTGTTTTGAAAGTTTGGAATTCATCAGCGATGCTTCTTTCCGTTGATGGGTGAGATGTTTAGAGGCGGTCAAGTGGGGGCGAAACCGTGTTCGTCTTTGCCGACACGCATTACGTTTTGGAGTCCGCAATACTATAAGGGATTTTCGCGGTCGCATTTATCGTTGACCAACACATGTGGCGGCACGGATGGTATCGCGACTTGCAATCCGCTGTGTTGTGATCAGGGAGCTGTGTTGTGATCAGGGAGCTGTGTTGTGATCAGGG
>JAPKCI010000444.1 GCA_028823035.1 Rubripirellula sp. | reverse complement strand
TCCAGATCATCAAGCATCACTGCCAGGTGGGTTTGGAGTTCATGCCAACGATTTTCGCTAATGGCCGAACTTCGGCCCTCATCGGTGATTTCAATGTCCATGTCCTGAAGACCACTCGAGACCTTCTGGCGATTCTGCTGGTTCACGACCACTGTTCGGTACGAGTTTCGACGCACGACCTGAGTCGCGTAGGTGCTAAAACGGAAACCTCTGTCATAGTCGAATTTCTCAACTGCCCGGATAAGACCCATGATGCCATCGCTCAGCAAATCATCGAACGTGTTATTCGGATTGACAAACTTCTTCACGATCGAAAACACCAATCGTAAATTGGCCTCAACAATGCGATCACGATGCCATTCGGCCAAGCCGACCAATTTTTCTACGAGGTCGAGACGAGCACGCGACGGACGATCCATGCTCAACAGGCTTCGATGCACCGAAGCTTGGTGCAGCAGAAAATTCATTCGTTGAAACAGGACTTGCTCCTGTTGCGGAGTCAGCAGCGGAGCCTCGCAGAGTCGGCTTAGGTGAACGGGAAGATCGACACCACTTTTCCTCAGAGTGGTGATACCAAGATCGGTTCTTCTTGCAGACAACCCCAATTCTGCTGAAAAGATCGCGCCGCCTACCTTGGCTTCTGAAAACTGCGTGTTGCCGATGTATCCCAATTCCCGTCTCAGCCACCTCTTGATTTGAGCCTTCAACACGACAGGATCGGTGCTCGAACGCTCAAGCAGCGGTTCCACCTCGGCATTGGCCTCTGCCAACTCTACCGAGTTGATCCACGCTCCTACCCTTGCCGGAACAGCACTCGCGGTGAGTCGAGTACCCTGACTGCCATTCCGAGCTTTGTTAATAGCAGGCTTGGTTCGAATGGTCATACTGATTAAAGCTCCGAAAAAATCGCGTTTTGAAAGGGAAGGATGAACGAGCCAGCTCGCTGCTGGATGTTATGGACGTTTAAAACATCCATAACGTTCATCTATGTATATCGCCGATTGAAACGGTCAGCAACTGGTTTTCAGGGGATTCCGAGTAATTTACTCAACATTTACGTAAACCCCGTGTTTTGAGATGTTTTTTTCGAAAAGATTGACACGACGGGTATACTTAAAAAAGGAAAAACGTTCAAAACGACCTCAGCAGGACTGCGATGCCCGCTCAACAACCTCAGTTCTCACCCAAGCAAGTCGCTATCGCCCTGAACGCCAGTGAATCTTCGGTTAAGCGGTGGTGTGATCGGGGGGCCATTCGGACCATCCGCACGGTTGGTGGCCACCGGAAGATCACGCTGGAAGGCCTACAGGAATTTCTGCAGAGAACGAACCGTGAATTGGATTCGCCACAGGCCTTGGGGCTGCCACCACAGCAGCGACGCGAGGGATTGGTTCCTGGAGGTGATGACCCGGACCAAGAACGGTTTCGGAACGCATTGGCTGAAGGCGACGAAGAGACATGCCGAAAGGTGATTCGGAAACGCGTCGCGGCGGGTGAGGTCCGTAGCGAGGTAGCGGGATATCTGGTAACCGATGCCATGCATGGGTTCGGGCAAGCCTGGGATTGCGACCGACTGGACGCGTATCAAGAGCGACGTGGTTGCGACATTTGCATTCGGTTGATCAATGAACTGCGAAGTGATCTACCGCCCATTCCTGAACGGGCTCCGGTCGCGATCGGCGGTACACCCGAAGGCGACCCCTATCAACTTCCTACCGCATTGGTCGAGCTTTCACTGCGGGAAGCAGGCTGGAATGCAGTCAGCTTGGGCAGCAATCTGCCAACCAACAGTTTACTTCAAGCGATTCAAGACTACCGTCCGCAACTGGTGTGGCTGAGTGTTTCCACGATTTCGGATACTCAGGTCTTCATTGCAGATCAGCAACACCTGGCTGACCAGATCAGCGATGATGTCTCATTCCTGGTGGGCGGTCGGGCGTTGAACGACGAAATCAGGCCGCAGTTGCGATACACAGCGCACTGCGACTGTCTGCGAAATCTTGTCGATTTGGCCGCCATGATCCGTCCGGTACGCAGTCTGTAAAGCTGCGGCCAGCTTGTTCTGTGAAATTCGATTGGGATATCGTTGGAATGAGTAGACTCAAACCTGCTTGGCTTGGCAGTTCCCGATTGGGAAGTTACCTGCCCTTACTGGTGGTACTCTTTGCGTTCTCGTGGGTCTTGGTAATCATGAAGCGGCCTTGCCATGCCGAAGATTCAGCAGCGAATCGGGCCGGCATTGTGTATGTCACCAGGGAAACCGTGCCGCTACAGCTCGATTTTTATCTGCCAACAGAGCAGCACGGCCCAGCACCGCTGGTCGTCTGGGTGCATGGCGGAGCATGGCGATCAGGTTCTCGTCAACAAGTCCCCGTAACCGGATTACTGGACCATGGCTTTGCGATTGCCAGTCTGGATTACCGCCTGAGTGGTGACGCCCCCTTCCCGGCTCAAATTCACGACATCAAGGCAGCCATACGTTACCTGCGAAGCAATGCAGTTGAGTTGGGCATCGATCCCGACCGGATTGCGATTGCGGGCGCCTCGGCGGGCGGTCACCTGGCTGCCTTAGCGGGGGTTTCTCAAGGTGTTCAAGAGTTGACGGGACTTGAGACGAATTCCCAACAGCCGCCCGACCACGTAGCTGCAATTGTGTCGTTCTACGGTGCATCAAATCTGGAAACGATCCTGCAGCAGTCAACACCGCACGGGTTGGGAGTTCGCGTCCCTGCCCTGCAATTACTGCTACGGAGTCAGCCCGATCAGAAACCCAAACTCGCTCGCCTTGCAAGTCCCGTGACACATGTTGATGCCGTGGACCCGCCGCTGTTGCTGATTCACGGTGATCAGGATCCGCAGATGCCGATCAATCAGTCCCATGAGTTGAAAGGTGCTTACGACCAAGCTGGCGTGAAGGTCGAGTTTGACGTGGTACATGGTGGTGCCCATGGTGGCGCAGTTTTTTATTCAGCGGACAGAATTCGAAGGGTCGCTGAATTCCTGAGCACTTCTCTCGCCCGCTAGCTCGTTCATTGCCTTGACCGCACGTCATTGCCACCGGCAGCAGATTGCGTTTTGTACCATTCGCAATTCAGCCGCAGTTAAGACGAGTGGGTACAGCATGGAAATCGGCCTGAGACGCAAAAAAGCCGACGCAATTTCTTGCGTCGGCTTCGTCTTTGCTATTTGGGGCGGGCAGTTCAACCCGCCGCTATCGATTGACTGGGTGCAATCAGTCTCGGCTGCGTCCGCCGCCGCCGCCGCTGCGTCCGCCGCCGCTGCCGCTGCGACCGCTGCCACTGCTGCTACCGCCACTACGTCCGCCGCCGCTGCCGCCGCTGCCGCCGCTGCGTCCGCCGCCAGATCCACCAGATCCACCAGATCC
>JAPKCI010000443.1 GCA_028823035.1 Rubripirellula sp. | reverse complement strand
TTCAACCCAAGCAGTTCCGTTCCAAGTCTCCACTCGCATCTGCGTCGGAGCTTGAACGCCGCCGCGGTCATCATAGATATGTATCACGGCCCGCCTTACTTCCTTTTTCTCGCCAAAGTCGATCTCCAGCCAATCCGACTTATTGGGCGATCCGTAGCTCGTCCAGCGATTGACGGGATTGGATTTGTGGATGATTCTTCCGTCGATCGCCGAACTGGGGACGCCGCCGTAAATGTCATGGTGCGAGCAAGTCGCTTTTGGAAATCCTTTTCCGATGGAGTTAGCAGCAATGTTCCCCTTCGGCGGCGAAGGGGGCTGATAAGGGAGTTTGCCAGGTCCCCAGACTTCAATCTCCGTCAGGCCACTTTGCGCGCCGTCCGCGTGATGCAGCACCACCCGCAGTTGTTGGATTTGCGTTTCCGCGAAGGTAATCGTATTCGGACGCCGACCCGCAGGGGTTTGAGGCAAGCGAGTTTGCCCCGGCACGTCTGTCCAAGTCTTGCCGTCGTGGTACTGCAGGTCAAACGACTTCGGCGGAACGATGCCGTTGCCATCATCCAGTAAATTGACTTTAACGGTATCAATCGCTCGGGACATTCCCAAGTCAATCGACACCCAATCGGTCGAACTCTCAGAACCAAGTGCCGTCCAACGATCGACGGGCCGAATGTCGTAGCGAGACTCGCCATCACAAATCATATTGAGCGAACTGCCTTTTCCAACGATCGAGGCAGCGAAGAGGGGGAAGTAGTCGCCATCGTTGTTGACTGCGTAGTTGATGCTAACCTCTTCGGGCATTGGCACTTCGCGTGCGGCCGGAAGAGTTACCGTTAACTTTCTTAAAATTGGCGACGATGCGAGTTTCGTGCCGTTGACCAACAGATGTAATCCTGCCCCGTGTTCATACCGGGTTCCCGTCTTGTCCCAAAAAATCGACAGGCGATGACCGTGATAGGGTACGTCGTCCAGGGCGAAGTAGTCCCATGTTGCCGGCGCCAAAGGATCGATTGTCAGTTGATCGCCATCGGACGGCTTCAGCCCAACCAGTCCAGTGATAACCAGATCGTTGAAATTCGAATGAAAGTAGTGTTCGCTGCGATTGTGCATATCGTGACCATCCCACGAACCTGTTTCCGGGTGCAGCGCTTCGGCAATATAGGGCTTACCATCTTTTCGATGGGAGATAGCAAAAATGTGAAGCAGCTTGAGGTAGTCGTCGCGAGTGACGTGCTGCTGTTCATAGTTGTGTAACGCATTGGCCAGCGCTTTGAGTGTCTGGGTTGTGGCAAATGGCCACGATTGCCCGCTCCACCAACAACATCCCCGTTGCAATAAGAACATCGGGTCGTTGCGTTCGGTCGTGGTCGGTCCAAAGGGAGCAAAGAAATAGTCGGGATCCATCAAGAATTTCCACGCATCTTCATAGCCAGCGTCTGGCAAATTGAACGCCCAAGGGACATAGCCATGCAGCTCTCGGCCATGAGCACTACCAGCATGTTTACCACTCTGGTGGGTAAGTGTCTTCGCTTTCACGACGTTGCCTTCCTTGTCATTCTCTTCTCGAGATGACATAGGAAAGAAAAACTGACGCGTGGGATCCCAGAGTTGCGTTTGAATCTGCTTCTTGAGTCCGTCGGCTCTTTCGCGATACTGGGCTGCTTGTTCTTTGTTGCCGGCAAGGTCGGCGATGCGAGCGAGCGCATTGGCATCGGCCCACATGTAGGTGTTGAAGGTCGGGCGATAGGCGCGATCGCCACGCAAGATGTCCTTGGTTTGTCGACTGTTAATATTGAATTCCATGCCATCGTCGTGACCTGTTTGCCAAAACATATTCATTTCAGGTACCCAGTGTCGACGCTTCCACTCTTCGTCGTTCTTGATCAAGTCGGGCAACAGATCAACAATGAACTCTTTGCTGGGATGTACTTGATGCGTTGCCCAGGCAGAGTCGGCCATCCACGATGAGTATTTACGAGGTTGCGCCCCAGGCGTGCGAAACCAGTAACGCAAATAGTCGCGCGCATAACGTGGATTGTTCAACCAGCGAATTTCATTGAACTGGTGACCCGCAGGACAAGCGATCGACCCGTAGGCACCCGACCAGAACGGACGATTGGCGAATTCCGTCAACGAATAACCACTATTCGGCGAGCCGTAACAGATATGTCGAGTGACCAATTCCCAACGGTAGTAATAGGTCGTGTTGATCTCCGCATCGGGAGAGTCGAAAAAGGGAATGTTTGCCTTGTACCAACCGAAATCGCGATTACTCCAGAACGTCTGGGCATCGAGCAGTTTCTGTTTGTCGAGAACCTGTCCCGAGCTGACGTTTGCCAAACAAAGCAACAGAAGCAGTGGAACCATAGACCGAAGGGTCACGAGCCTTTGCTGCGACTTCGTTTTGAAAAACATGTGTTTAACTCCAGGCAGGTCTTGTTAATTTGTTGTGTCAACTTCCAGCTAAGACGATCCTTCGTCGAGGCTACCAAACCATCATCCGTTACTCGACCAGTGACGACCGCCTCCGCCACGTCTATCCCGGTATGGAGCCACGGCGGCGACGACTACCTTACACTGACGGACCCGAATAATCTGGATGCGATGTCTCTTGAGGGCATGTTTGGCTCGATGGCGCGAACAGATTTGAATACAGGTGAGGGTCGCAACGTCTTGCCCGACCCATCGCCGGACGCAGCACCGCCGGACGCAGCAGCGTCGGACCCATCTGTTCGGCAGGCGGTTGTTGATCTTTGTCCAAGTAACGCCATCATCTTTCTTCGCGCCGCTTCGTAAGAGCACACTTCCGTTTTGAATCGCTCTCATACCCTGTCACTCCCAACGTCGGACAATTTGGACATGCGATTTGCAAGAAAAACAGAGTATTCAATTTGAATACTATTCTAGCGTCTCCAAACGTCGCCGCTTACCTGTCGAAGGGCGAGGATTCTGCTGAATGACACGTTTGTTCTACGGATTAAAGGCCATGCCAGTCGTGGTTTTGAGCGGCTTCAAATCGGCGGCATCCGCACCAAGGCGGAGGAAATATCCACCTTGATCGGCACGAGAATTCCGGCCTTCTTTACGTGCCAGGGAGCGTTTTTCTCTTTCTTTGCCCCGCGGCCCAGAGAGGCGACGAACTCACTTCCCCCTAATCACCGCCGCTTCAATTGGTTCACGGGCTTCAATCAATTCCTTATTTTGCGGTGCGAGTTTCTTGAGCTTCTGGCAGACCTTCTGCTGCTGTTAGGGATGCTGCTTCACACCGCCCTGGTTGAGCCTATCCCGCAGAGACTTGTGCCAGTCCGGATGTTCCTTCTTGAAGATTTGCCAAGCCTTGTACTCGGCACGGTCGAGCTGTCCGTTTTTGTCTTTGTCGATATGGACAAAGA
>JAPKCI010000140.1 GCA_028823035.1 Rubripirellula sp. | reverse complement strand
GATCGTCGGCTCACCTTGGGGATTCGGTTTCTCCGTTTCCATTGACTGGTGGCTGTGAAACTGAAACCTCAAGGCTTGTTGATAAAACGTCCGCATCCTGGCAAGATCGGTGACGTCAAGCACGACCTCAGCAATTCCGGTGATGGGGGGAAATTAGTCATACAACAATGGACACACGCACAACGACCGGCCTTCAGCGGGTACAGAGAATTGAGTCAGCCGTTGCCAAATCAGCAGCAACCCGCTCTCCCTTGCATACCATGATTATCCGCAGTATTCGTGTGGTATAGCAAGCGTCCAATTTTCTGTGGCATCGCTTTTCTCTGTGCAGCAATGATGAAAGACAGCTCGTTCTGCAAGACGCCAGCCTCCGCAAAATCCAACTCACTGCCTTTTACCGAACCCCTCGACACGAGCGTTTCAGGAATGGTTCTGCGCGGCAACCTCTCCTAAGCACTCAATCGCAGTTGACTTCAATCCTAACCGGTTGAGAACGGGATGGACTACATGTTGACTAGCGTTATTGATCCGGTAGCCAAACCCAAAATAACGTTGAGAACAATCGCAATGAAAGCCGCAATCCGTCGCCACCGTCCGCTTGAACGCAAGAACAGAGCAATCGATCCGAAAAAGCCAATCAACAACGACGGCACGTACACGAACAGCCAAGAATTGAATGGCACCACGCCCGCGTCAAGGCTCTCGGCAACACCAAAGCCAACGTACTGCAGGACCGCCAAAACCAACGTCACAATCGCAAATACGGTCGATCTAGAGGGTGAGACCGCGTTCTCCGCGTCAAACACTTCAGCGGTCGAGTTGCCTGGTGCGTACGGGTTAGCGTTCAACGGATTTTTTCCCATTCGCATGGAGTCGGCGTTGAAGGTCCGCGGCAACCGGACCGCGGAAACAAGGCATGAAGCTGTCGTGGAGAGGATGGTCTATTTGACGTTCGCCAACTAGATCATAAGCATCATCCGCTGGCCGTGCCAAGAAACCGCGGTGCTTGCGGTTGCGGTTCATCGCATTATGCTCTTTTGGTGACCCCCGAACCAACTCACTTCGCGATTCTCACGATCCGGCGATCTCGAATCATTGGCGCAATCTCCTCGCCGTTTGTCAATTTAGCGTCCAGATCCACGTCAAGCTCAACAGAGCACTTGCCGACCCATGCACTTCGGCGTCCCTCGATTTGAATGGTCAGGCTCTTGGGTTCGACTGTGAGCGTGGCAAACAACGAATCGCGGCAGGGACAGTACACATCATGTGGCAGTTACCGCACCGAGAAAACCACGGCGGGTCAGACGATTACCCAACGCGGCGTCGAAACAATCAGCAGACTTACTTGTACGTTGCATGGCAACTTCCGTGACCAAACGGCATTTGAATTCCAATGTTCAGCATAACCATGCGGGGAGTTCAAGTTAATGAGCGCAGCCAACGCGAGACGTCGTTACTGATCCGGTTCATCTGTTCGCTCTAACGCTCGGCGTTTGCAACTCCGTCGATTAGGAAAACCAGTTTCAACAAGTGGGCTATCGAGCGATACTGTCGCGAACACCTCTCTATTTCCTTGGCTTGCTTGCTGCGGGCGTCAGGTGACTCTCGATCAGGTCACCCCATACCAATTGAAAGGAGATCAAACCCATTGGTATCTCACCAATGTCCTTCGCGTTAACAGTGTAACCGGCACTCTGAATCCCTATCAGCCGTCCATCTTTAAGGATCGCCCCACCACTTGAACCCAACCGGTAGTACCCCTTTGCAAGATACTGAATCCCACTCGTTGTTTGGGCAACACCCACAATCTCTAACGGATTAATCAGGAACGTTGGTTCCGCAGGTTTGTGGGGGAAACTGAAGTGACACAGGTGAAACACTTCTCCCATTCGAACTTTGGGTTTCTTTTTCGAGTAAAAGTCGATGCAAGGGAAAGTCCCGTTGGCTTTGATGTTGAACAAGGCCAGATCACCCGTGCCAACGAACCGTGAGCCGTTCTGTTGTGTCAACGTGGCGGAATAGTAGTGCTCAAAGAACACGGCGTCCTCACGATCGCTGAAGATCGTTTTATGGGCATGGACAGCACCCTCAGGCAATCCTTTCCCTGTGCCTCGAAAGCTGATCCGGAATTTGTCGGTGAAGCGGCCATTCGTTCCATCCCAGCTTACATGTCCGGCAGAAAGCACGTGCCCTTGCGGCGTGATGACGACTCCTTGCCCTCGACTTACGCTTCCCTCACCACTTGCCTCGACAAGCACAAACGGCTTCGGGTCGGTTGCCGCCAGTCGTTTGATGGCATCCAAGCCTTCTTCATCAGCTCGTACCGCAATGGGAGCGAGTGACAACGCAAACACGATCGTGACCGAAAACAAAACTCTGATATTGGTCATGGGAGATTTCCTCGGACACAGCGTGCCGTTGCGAAATAGCGTGCCGTTGCGAAATAGCGTGCCGTTGCGAAATAGCGTGCCGTTGCGAAATAGTGTGCCGATTCAGCTGACCGGCGAGAGATGGTCCATACAAAAACGCCCGACTTCGCTGCTCAGTGGCAATGCATTGTGATGCAGATTCATGCTTCGCGAAAGAGTCAGCCGCCATCAGGGGCTTCTTTCTGAGGATTGTATTTTCCATCAGGGAGAATGGTTGGGAATGCATACATGGGATCGGTCAGAAGTTTATAGAGACTCGGATCTCCGAACTTGACTTTGGCGGCAGTGTTCAGTTTCCACTCTACGGAAATCTCCTCCAAGCGGTCCGGAAAGTCCTGAGCACCAAGAATGGAAGTAAGTCCCCAGTAAATGTACTCGGTGATTTGGCAACCGTAGTTGCAGGTCCTGTCGTCGTACGTGTACCAAGCTCTCTGGGGGTAAGCCCTGGGGACTCTGAGGAAGCGTCCGCCCCTGGCATTGTCCATGGCATTGGCAATCTCGGTACCCGGTTTCTCGCCGAAGATATTCGGATAAGCGTTGGCATAACCTGCAGATGTGATGAGGTGAAGGACTTCCTCGTAGGTCGCATCAAACACGCCACGAACTGCGCCACCCGGATGCGTTTCCTCCCCATAGAGGGCCACTAGCATCATGTCATCCCACACGTCTTCTGGGATGTGGCGATGGACATCAACCTTTTCGGCCTCCTGCTCGGTGGCAAACATGACCACAGCGCCCTTGCTTTCTTTCAGAGCCTTCACCACACGCTCGTTGTCAGCATTCCCATCGCGGTTGTTGTCCAAATACTGTGCCAGTACGTGAGCCGCATGCATCACCTTCATGTCCGGCGTGTTACGAGTCGCAAACACAGTGACGCCCAATACATCCACCTTCTTGCTGAACACACGATTGAAGCCCTTGGGAGTTTTTCCTATTGGCGTGATTTCGAGTGATACCTGGCCCATCGCGGTACTGCCCCCGAAAAACAAGACCAACCAAACTGCGATTTTCATTCCGGTACACCTTCTGCAGAACAACTGCAATATCCGAGGAAAGAAAAGGGGTCAGGTGCTCAAACGATGCGGCCTGATTGCGAAACAGTGGTTGCAAGACGTTGACGCGTTGACACTAGGCGTCAACTTTCAGCAACTCGCAGGCTTCGTGATAACCTGGTGCCCGGGTTCCGAATTCGCTCGCCGATACTCGGGCCAAGGCGATGAGCTGTCGCCAACGCATGCTTTGGCGTGTGTTGGCGAATTCCTCTGCCGCCGTTCGGTAATACTTTTCAGCATGCAAGGCGCCATCCTCGCTGGTTGCATACTTGAGCAACATGTCGAATAGAGGCTGCGGCGAACCGCCGAGATCACCGTATCGTTTGGCGGCAGCGGCGGCGAGGGCTTGATCGCGGCCGCGAATGGCTTGTTCTGCTTGCTTAAGCAGCGTGGGTTGGTCATCGATCGTTTCGACGGCGTCCATTTCGAAAGGCCATCGCTCGCGGCGGACGTGTTCACTTTGGCCGGCGGTATGATAGGCACCGACCAACAGACTGGCGACAGCGTTACGGTGATTACTGACACGAGCGATATTTCGCCAGGCGTTGGCTGCGTCCGATGCGTGCACACCGACCGAAGCGCCGTGTACGGTCCCTTTGATTTTGTCACCGTCGCCATTCGATTCACGGCCTGGATCATGCAGCAGCAGTAAGTTGGCAGCGATCGACATTGCTTCAGAAACCTGATCGGGCGCAAAGCCGGCATCCAATGCTTGTGCGGTAGCGTCAGCTGCTTGCGAGCGGTTACCCCGAAAAATCGTCCAGGCCAATTCTTCGACCCATTCGTCGTCACCTTTTCGATTGCCGAACGACTTGCCGATCAACTTGTATTGATCCAGCAATTGCGGCAGCAGTGTCCACAATTCTGGATCGGATTTTCCTCTCTTGATGCGATCTTTGGAACTCTGCAAGCAGAATCGCACTGACTGTCGCAGCAACGTGCTTGCGTGTTGCTCACCAACCAAGTCGATCGCTTGCCATGCCCGCCATGCTAGCACGACGCGATGGACGTTCGTCGTGTCTTGCACGGGAAATTGAACGCGGTTGAAAATTTGCTCCGGTGTTTGACCCGCGAGCGACGCCATTATTTTATCGGCGCCTTCGAAATCGGCTTTCCGCGAGGCGGCCTGTAGCGCTTCGCCAGTCAAACCCGCAGGGCTATGTTTTTCAGCGTCGATTCGCTTTAAAACTTCACTACTTGAGCCGCCAAACTGCTGAATACGATCTGTATTACGATACAGCACCTTAAGAACTGGCAGCGCACTGCGTTCGCCAGGTAGTTCGGCAGCCATTGCCAGTGCCGGCGTCAACGCCATGAAGGTATGAAAGCCGACGTAATCGTGCCCGCCAAATGTACGTGCATTTGCAAGTGATCCGGCAGCGATCAAGGTCGACAAATCAGTCCCGCCACGTATACGGTCGACTAAGACGCTTTGCAATTTTTGCAGAGGCGTCTCTTGCATCAAGGCGACCAATGGTTCCAAATCGCCAAAGGTTAGCCGATCGTCCTCTTCCTCAGCGTAGGCTGACGAGATCCCCAAATCGCCCGCTAAACCAAGTCCTAAGCTGCCGACCAACATGCCGCTGCCAACGTTCGTGAGAAACTGACGCCGATCATTGCCTCGCATCGATACTCTCCTGGAAAGTGGCTTGAACCCGCTAAGCTCTCGAGTTTAACGAATCGACTTATCCGTTACGTAGCAAAACGCTAATTCGTGCCTTATTCGGCTCGTGTACTGCCAAATCCGCCGTCGAACCGATCGAAACTGTCCGATTTGGTTCAGGACCGTTTACCGCCAGAGAAATTGACAATCACGATGGGTCCTCTCTGTGCATCTAACCCCGGATAGTTTGCGTCATTTCCGAGATACTTTGCAGACTCGATGATCTGCTGACTCAAACGCTCGAGGACGCGAGTCCCGCACTCGATCAATGCCTCTCGCTGTGGAGTCAACATAGCGGGAATCCAGGATCCAGAGTGTCGTATCTGCCTAGTCGTTGTGAAGCCGGGAAAACCCAATTTCGCCAACCTCATGGTGGTGTTAGTAAATCCAGCAGAACAGCTCGAACTTACTGCGGTCCAATCGTCCTGGCCTTCCATGCAGTGAGTTGGAAAGCAGTGCATTGCAAACGGCTTGTTCTCCCAAGACGATGATCGGGAAACGCAACACATCGGACGGTTGGGTGGTGTAAGACAATCGGAGAATTCAAACAATGGCTGACTCAACCACCGTTGATGTGCTGAATACCCTATTCCGAGACGCTAGACTATGATCTTTGAGACGTTCTGCAGTACAACTGTCGGTATGTCGTCGGCGATGCAGGCGTGCTTCTGCGTCGTGATCGGAGTGTTTTCGAGTTTTCACAAGCAGCTACACCTCGCAGCGACTTGCTTGCCGCTGGGCGTGGCCTTGCAGTCTGCCATGCGAACCAGTGATGGATCGTTCAGGCAACTCGTCGGCCCCTCTCAGAGAACACGCCTTCGGGCTTCGCTGTTTTGATCTCGCAACCGAAATTAGCCAGGCCGTTCGTCGCCCAAACCATTGGCTCAAAGTGCTCGTACTACTAACCTGATACAGGTAAAACCCATGCTCATAACCTACGGAAAACGCGTCGCGATTGTCATCTCTCTGGTCGTGCTGGGCTGCGTAGCATTAGCTGTGGAGGATACGAAAGCCGAGGACAATTTCTCTGTGGTACTTCTGCCCGACACGCAAAACTACGCTGAAAAGTTTCCCGATACGTATGTCGCACAGACGTTGTGGATTCGCGAACATCGAAAAGAGAACAACATTAAGTTTGTCATCCATCTGGGTGACATTGTGCAGACACCCACGAATAAGCCCGAATGGGAAAATGCGGACCGAGCTATGCGGCTTCTTGACGGCGTGGTGCCCTACAGTGTCGCACCCGGCAATCATGACATGGTTGTGAAGAACCGCGATTCATCGCTGTATAATCAATTTTTCTCGCCCGCGCGATTTGCGAACCGCCCGTGGTACGGCGGCCACATGGACGAAAAGAACGACAATAACTTTTGCCTCTTTGAAGCGTGTGGGATGAAGTTCATGATCATAAATCTCGAGTTCGCACCACGCGACGAGACGTTGAAATGGGCTTCAGGCGTGGCAAGACGGCACCCTGAGCATCGGGTGATCGTAGCAACGCATTGCTACATGCGTCCAGACAAGCGAGACACGGGATGCGCCACTTCATACAACATCGCCGGCAACAGCGGTGAACAGATTTGGCAAAAGCTTATCCGAAAGGAGCCGAACGTTTTCCTTGTCGTCAGCGGACATGTACTGGGCGTCGGACTCCAAACAAGCACCAACGATGCCGGCGGAAAGGTATTGGAAATGCTGACGGATTATCAAGGCCTACCCAACGGGGGCGACGGATGGCTGCGTTCATTGCAGTTCGTACCGGGTGAGAACAAAATCCACATCAAAACCTATTCACCCCTTTTAGACAAACAAAACATGGACGTCAAAGAGACGTTCACGGTAGATTACGACATGACCCTAGCCAAACAAACTTTGGTGGCACCCAAAGGAACACCGTAAGGAACACCGTAAGGAACATTGGTTCTGGGGCCAGACCGTGGGTTCGATTTCCAGCACCGGTGCTTGGCGATTCAACGGTGCCGATGCAAGCCGATGAGGAAACCCAGTAACATCGTTTCCGTCATACGCGCGGCCAACCGAAGTTCCGACAATGACACGACTGCATTCGGAAGACGAGGCTGCAGCGATGCACCTATAGACGCCTTCCCGCTGCACTTTCCACTTCCCGCGGCACTTCCCAATTGGGTCGAACGGTTGACCCAGTAGTTGACCCAGTAGTTGACCCAGTAGTTGACCCAGTAGTTGACCCAGATGTCACGCGAAATGACACAGTACTGGGTGCATATTTGAAGCGGTGTCTCCCATGATCCAAATTCAGCTTTCAAGCCTAAAGTGCCTTCCATCCGATATAAAACAGAATCGCCGCGATCAGGAACAGAACGATTCGACGCAACAACACCCAGGCATCAAAGTGTTTTTCGAGCAAGTTGGCAGTCCACGTCCACTGAAGCCACTTAACGATTCGAATTCTGAGCCGCACCAGTTTTGGTACTAACGGAATTAAAATCAAGCACAGGGTTGCGATGAGAAATAAAACGTTGGACATGACACTTACACGCAGTTGTGGTGACTGTTGTTTTCGATGCTTTGCGAAATTGGCTTGCCTGTCAATTTCACTCTGAATGGATCATTCTTGCTGCGGTTACGGTTCCAATTATCGGCCATTTTGTTTGCGAAACAAATCGGTCATTGCGTCTCGGATGGTTGGAATGTGAAACTCAAATTCTTCTTCTGCGAGTCGTGTTGATCGAACATAGCGACCGTACAGTGCAAGTTCGGGGTCTGTACGCAGGATGTATCTGGCCCCGACACGGACCATCCAGGAAAAGGCAGGCAGACCGATTGGCATGCCAACGGCGCGTCTAAGTTCTCTCATGAATTCCGCTTGTGACACCGGGTTCGGGGCCGTAGCGATGTAGATTCCTCGCATTTCTGTATTCGTCAACGCTCGTTCGAAGATGCGATTCATGTCCTGTTCATGAATCCAGCTCATCCCTTGAGTGCCAGAACCGACCCTGCCTCCAAATCCGACTCTTGCTAAAGGCCTGAGTGTATCGAGCGCTCCAGCGCCCGCCCCGAGATCCCGCCCCACTACAAAACTGGTTCGCAGCACCACCTGCCGCTGATCCGGCAAAACGCTTTCCGCGAAGGCCTGCTCCCATGCCTTGCCGACAAAGGGTGCCAGACCGTACCCCGTGGAAGACTCTTCACTGCAGAGCAAGGTTGGTGGGTCCCCATAGATGTGCGCAGTACTCATTTGAACCCACACGGGAGGAGGCGACCCGTTGGTTCGCATCGCCTTTCCGAGAATCTGCGTCGCTTCGACCCGAGAACGCAGAATCTCATCGCAATGATCGGGCGTCTTGATACAGTTCACCGTTCTGCCGGCAAGATTGACAAGTCCGTCGGCTCCGTCCAGTTCGTGTCTCCATTCTCCGAGCGTCCGCCCATCCCAAAGTGCGTGTTTCCATTGACCGGAAATCTTAGGCGCGGATCGTGACAATATCACGACCGAAGCTCCCCGATCTGTGAGATGTTCGGCAAGCGAAATCCCCAGAAATCCACTCCCACCGGCAATCACGATTCTACGGTCTTTCAGCGTTACAGACATCACCGACTGTTCCATTTAAACGGGGACAACCGAACGCACGTGAATTCATTCACAGTAGCATCGGCCTTTATTTATATGAACCGCAGCAAGCACTGCAGACGAAACAAACTTTCCCCTGTCGCTACGAGTTCCCATGATAACTTACGGGGCAAGACGAGTTCACCCACTGGTTGGGCGGGATTGAGTTGAGCAAGCAAAGTTTGGTTTCCGAAGTTTTGAAGTCTCGAGGGCTTCCAACCTCCATTCTTAGAAAAGACTCGTCGCTCAGGACAACACTTTGATGAGATAATTGAGTTCTTCATCCAGATCATCGGGATTCGTTACGGTGGCTGCCAGTTCTGCCTGAATTGCGCTGCGAAAGCTTTTCCGTAACCGATGAATGGCGACCGTTACGGCATTGGAAGAAAGGCCCAGTTTGGCGGCGGCGGCTGATTGCGACAGATCTGTAGAGTTGCCCATCAGCCACGGCTTCAATACATTGAAATACTCTTCCTTGCCGGCTTTGTCAAAGGATTGCTGGACTGCCACGAGCCCACGCTCGATCAATGCAAGAGCCCAGTCACGATCAAAGAAAGCATCGGGTGCAGGCTGTGAACGATCAGGAATCGGCAATCCCGGTGACGTGTCGGAGCCACCCGAATCAATCGAGTGAATTTCAACCGAGCCACCGCATTTAATCCTTCCCTCATCGCGTTGCCGATCGGCGAGAAAGTGCTTTAAAGCTCCGAGCAGGTAAGATCGAAATCGACCTTTGTCCGGGCTCACTTTCCCAATTCCACCCTCCAGAATGCGTTTAAAAAACTCTTGAGTCAGTTCTTGACTGTCTTCGGGATCACGACCCTGCCGGCGCAGAAACTCAAATACGGGACTCCAGTAGGCTTCGCACAGCGTTCCCAGCGCCACGCGGGCCTCATCACTATCTCCTCGGGCCTGCATCACCATCGTCCACTGCGTTGTGCAAAAGACTCCTCGGCGACCTTTCTTGTTGTTAATCGGAGGTAGCGTGTTCAATCCCCTCGTTCTCCTTGACTTATCGGTATGGATTTGGGCGCCTTAATCTCAGCTTCCAGTAGGCCAAGTCGCCTTCCTTCCTCCTTAACCTCCATCACCGCATCTTCTAACTTCTGGTTGGTAGTTTGGATTTGCTCTTTAACAACCGACATTCTTGACCGTGTCGGATCTTCCCCGCCAACATCTTTTTCACCCGGGTCTAAGCCATCCAGTTCGGCCTCAAGTTCCTTGGACCACTCCCTCTCGTCCCGAACACTGTCCATATAGAAATTGTAAAGACCTGTATCTCGATATTGATAGGTCCGATGGTCGTCGCTTAAAGGCCCAGGTTCCGGGGGGATCAGATGTGACCTCAGCTCGGATGTTTGCGAAAATCTGAAATTCAAGCTCCCATACGTGCCAGGGTTTGGGATCACAATCAACTTGTACGTCCCCATCAAGCTAGGGCATGTTTCGTTGTAGTACAGTTGCGGTATTTCAACGTCAATCCAAATGCGGTTGGTCCAATCTCCCATCTTGCCCTTCTCGACAGCGGGTCGTTCTTGGTATTGGACACATTCAACAATTGGTACCGAAGTCAACGTACCATAGTTGAGCATCACCATTGCAAAATGCGTATTGAAATCGATATCCGGGATTTTCAGGAGTGGGTCCTGATTTTTTAGTGGTTCTTCATTTGGCCACTCGGTTCGAACGGGCTCGACTAGCTTCGTGGCGGCGTACAGCACAGGTAATTCACGAGGGATGCGGTCGATAAACTTCTCCAGTTGAGATTGGTTGTAAATCGGAAAGCAACTATCGTCCTCCCACTGATCATCTTCCTGCCCGACAGAAGGGTTGAACCACATTGTGGCTGGTTGAAAAAGACCCACCATGCGCATCCCTTCCGGGTCCAATCTCCCTCCCAACATACCCATCCCGGCCATGCCAACGGCCAGCTCCGGATGATTCATGCGGCAGACTCCCCTATAGGACCTGGTTACCTCAATCTGTGTGAGTTGGATTCCGTCTGGGGATGCAAACATCGATTCGCAAAATCCCAATTTCGGGCCGTGCCAGTATCTACCATTTCGTGCTGTAGTGATTGCCAGGGATGAGAAACCATTTCTGGCCCCGGGGGCTTCGTTGAAAACACTGGCAGAATACGTCCACTCTTTTAGCTCCCGCTCCAGTCGTCTGTTGGCCGTCGCAATAACAGCCAAGGGCATTGACGAGTTAGCTGGCGATAGGGAGTTGAAGTCCGCAGAGGGGGTTATAATTGTTGGAGCTGGATTGCGATTAAACAAGTTCTCAGGTACTTGACGGCTCCGCAGCGGTCCGAAGTTCGTTGGTTGGAAACTAAGCGAGTCAAATGGAACTAAGAGGTATCCGACTACCAGAAGAACGGGCCATGTGAGGCCGCCGAACAGTGCTCTGACGAGTCGCGTTGGACCTTCCGCTGGATTGATTTTGCAGAGCGCTATCAGCCCGAAAAGAGTCCCCAGTATTCCGGTTGCAGCCATTACGAGAATAACAGGCGCTGCGAGTAAATAAACAAATATGCTTGGACGGTAAAGATGTTGCGTTTCTGCGGAAGAGCTGCCAACACCGACCAGCAGGAAAAAAGGAATGACCACAAACACGAGCAAAAGGAGGGGGAGCAGACTGGCCCCAGTCAAGATTGCTGAGAGCGTTGCGTATCTTGAATGATTCCAGGTTTTGGACCTGACCGGCTCAGGCGAACCGTACGCAGTCGGTTCAGGCGTATTCCCTTGGTGAACGCTAGAGTTCTGTGGTTTGAGCGATTCAATGTCTGTATTCACTTCTTCGACAGTCTGATACCGGAGATCCCGTCTCTTCTCTAAAGCCCGGAGTACAACCTTGTCGAGCCGCGGATCAGTTTTTGAAGCATCGGAAGGCGATGGAAAGCGTCCGATTGGCAACTCACCGGTGAGCAGTTCGTAAAACACGACTCCAAGTGAATATATGTCAGCGCGATGGTCGACGGCTCGAGGCGTTTCCAACTGCTCCGGAGCCATGTAGTGAAGCGTTCCCAAAACCGCGCCTTGATTTGTTAACGAGATGTTTTCGCGTGCCTCACTCGAAACCAGTTTTGCGATGCCAAAGTCGGCGAGTTTGACTCGGCCATGTTGATCGAGCAGCACGTTTTCAGGCTTGATGTCACGATGCAGAACACCTTGGTCATGGGCAAATTGCAACGCTGAACAGATATCCTGCACCAAAGCCAGGCAGTCCGCTGGTGCGATCGTTCCTGCCTGCATGGCCTCTCGTAGATTCACGCCGTCAACAAACTCCATCAGCAGATACAGGAAATCTCCGCGAGCACCGAAATCAAAGATATTCACGATGTGAGGGTGGTTAAGTTGGGCTAGAACCCGTCCCTCACGATTGAAACGTTCGACGAACACCGAATGTTCTGCCAGCTCCGCAGAAAGTAATTTCAAGGCCACAAACCGGCCAAGCTTCGTCTGACGAGCCTTGTAAACGACTCCCATCCCGCCGATGCCGATCACTTCGACAATTTCCAGCTCGGGAAAACACTTGGCTACCTCATCAAGGCTCGGATGCGAAGCCTTTACGTCTCGAACTTCCGTCCCAGTCTTTGCAACCGCGTCCAGCACACATTTCGGACAGAGGCCATGTGGCGCATCGGCACCAATTGGTTTTTGGCATCGTGGACACCTTGGATCATTGGAATGCTGCATGCTTGTTGCCCATTTGATGCACGACGTAGCTTGAAGGAAATAGCTCGCTTCATTCATTCCTGAGCCGTTCCTGCGATTCCCTTACAGCAATTTTCAGAACTTTCTGGACATGTCGCTCTTTGCTTGCCTTTCCATGGCTCGGGGAGATACAAGCATCGACAGAAACCGTCCCACGTGCGTCGCGAAAGGGCTTCAAAACTGAAGTGACCTGAATCTCCTTAGCAGCTTAACGCATCACCTGAGACACTCAAATAAGGTCAGTTTGCTAATGAACAGGAGGCAAACCTGGACCTGCAAACAGAGGCCTGCCAGCCTGACAATGTTGGAAAACCCATCACAGTCTAGCAAACCATCGCCAATCTTTTGGGGAGAACCGAGAATCCAGATTCACACGTGGAATGCGCAAAATTGGGGATGGAAACGAACACTCCAGATGGATCTGGGCCACGCCGCGGCCCAAGCACCGCAGCAACCATCGATAAAAAACAAGGATTCTATGAAAGGTTCGATTCTGCGCCGTGTACCTGTAGTAATTCAACCGCTATCTCGGTCGCGGTAAAACACAAATCCTTCGCTTTAGGAATCAGACAGATGAAAATTTCAGCCATTGCCTTTGTTCTTACTCTCGTTGCTACGCTGACCACCGACGTTGTCGCCGCCCCCGTTGAGAATGAGTTTGAACGAGGTCAGGAAGAGATGGCCAACACAGCGGAAGGGGGTTTGAATGAAATGGCGTCGGCCTCCAATGATCCGGAATTCGATCGTTGGGTTGATGTGGCAGCAGAGACGAGCGTCCTGGACTCCGAGACGGAAGTCATCGAGTTTAAGCAAGGAAGCAATGTCGATGAAATGGTTAGTCTTTACGGGATGGGCAAAAACCTCTCGGCCTCCGTTCGTTGGGTTGATCCGGTGTTGTTGTTTGAATTGATGGGACTCGGTTTGAGCTGGGATCAAGCGGTGGCTCTCTTAGCTCAGTAACAGTCTTTGTTGAACGAAAAGCGTCGACTACTTGCTAGCACAATTTCAACATGTCGATGATCATCACTGGAAAAATCCGAGTGATGCCCGGTCATGTCATCCATTGGCCCCAGACATCTCATCATCTAGTGGCGCGTCATTTTGACATGGTGTTCAACTCAAAAGACTTCTTCAGTCGGAGCAGCCTGAGATTCACCATGTCGGCGACGTAGATGTAATTGTCCGTGGCATCGACGGAGTTGGGAAAGGCAAGCGGAATCCCTGTTGTGGAAATCAGCTCACCCTGCAACCCGCCCATTGAATCCCGATTGCCGTAGGTGCCGAAGTGCAGAATCTCGTTGCCGGCGTTATCCATCAACGTTACCTGTGGCGCGATGTTTGTGGGATAATAGATTCGACCGTAGCCATCCACGCAGAACCTTGGACTGCGAGTGACGCAAGCTGTTTCAAACGCACCAAACAAGACGTCGTAAGTGTGAGAGGGGCCAGTCGGTGCTTTCGGAAAAAGATTGCCGCTTGGCAAACTGCCCGTTGGCGTATATTTGTGAATGCGTCCCATGGCCCTCATCTGCCTGTCGTTTTCAAATCCGGGGATTACGGTCGTCGGTTTCTTGTCGACATAGCCAACGTACAAGTTGCCTGCGAGATCGAATCTCACACCACCCGCGTTATTCGGCAGGTCGGCGATCTTTGTGGCTTCCCAAGGCACCTTGCCCTCGCTGCCCGCGAAGACTCGCAGACCATCGGAACCGCTGCCGACAATGGCTAGATTCCCGTTCGGGGCGACCGCCATCCCTTTATCACTGTTGCCCTCGAAGCACCATTCATAATGAAATTTCGGTGTGACGCGGTTGCTGCCGGTGTTTCCATAGTTGGCGGGGGGATAATTGGCCTGATCCAGATGAAATCGTGCTACTCGCCCCACCGAGTTTGAAGGACTTCCGTCGCGCTGCGTCCGGGAATAGACATGCCGGTTCCGCGAGTCAATCGCAAGGCTGCCCGTTGCCAGCGGAACTTTGACGAAAACCGGACGCTTCCAATCAGCGATCTTCCACACAGAGTCGTGGTCATCCAGCACGTAGGCTTCTTCGTTCTTCGCATCAACATGCAGGCGATCGAATCCCAGACAGTGCTGCGTCCCTTCGGTGCGATAGAAGTCTTTTAAAAGCTTGAGGCCGTTCGCATCATCACCATAAACGCGAACGGGGATCTGTGTGTGGGCAACCCAGACGTTGCTGCCCTTGGCGGTGTCGCAGACAACCACATAGGAGTGTGTTTGTTGTCGGGTGAAGCCTGTCTTTGCGACTTCGATAACCTCATTCGGTTTGGCATCCGTTTGCCAGTTTTTGTACTTGAGTAAGTGAACCGCCCCGTGACGATGAAAGTCGCCGTAGCGGGTTGTGACATAGAGTGTGCCAGTTTTCTTGCTGAATGCAATCGCGTCTGGATACTCGACTGGAATCTCGCGGACTGTATTGCCTTGCTCGTTCAGGACCATGATCCGTTGATTGAGACGATCGCACACGAACACATGGCCTTCTTCGTCCACTGCGATCCCATGAAGGGCCGCGTAACCGTTCAGTCCACCGTAGGCCAACTCACGGTCTTTTCTTATCGTTGGGATTTTCTGTTTGTCGATTGCGAAGAAGACCTTTGCGGTGCGGGTTTTTGTGTCGACTTTCCAGACCTGGCCATCTCGCCAGAATCCTTCGGTGTCGATCTTCCGAACCGATCCATAGATGGTGGTCGTAGCATAAACGCCGCTCAAATAGAACGATTTTCCATCCGGTGCCGGACAAACAAAGACGGGCCCCAGCATGGAATTCAGCACATGGCTGTTCGGTTCAATCGGCCCAAGGACGAAGGGAGGATTCTTGATCAGCGGTCCCAGCAAGTGGTCTGCAGGGTCTTTGGCGATCGTCCCATCCGTATTCATCGTCATCAGATCAAAGCTGCCGGTTCTTAGCCCAGTCCGCCAGAATGTCAGTCGATCCTGATCCAATGTCGGCAACAAGCGAGCCATGTGCAGGTTTGTGTCAAGAAACGTCATCGTCAGCGATGGATCGGTCAACCGGTTGAATTTCGGCGTGTAGGTACCGTCCGGACTGATATTGATTCCCCATCCCTTCATCGCATCTACGTCTTTTCCGGCAGGCATTGGGAAGAGCGTCCGCTGATAGTTGCCGTCGACATCGTACTGGCGCAGAGCGGGCGGTCCGAGATTGCTGGAATGGCCCCAGACGTAGACTTTGCC
>JAPKCI010000442.1 GCA_028823035.1 Rubripirellula sp. | reverse complement strand
CAACACAAACACTTACCAACACAGACACTTACCAACACAGACACTTACCAACACAAACACTGTGGGTGACTTTGAGACGGGCATTATCTCTGGGGTTGCTGTTCCGGAACGTCTTGTGGTCCCCGGCGCAATGGTTTACTCGTGTGGCGATGGGCTCAGGACCAGTCTGTCGATGGCCTTGCTCAGGTCCGGTGTCAAGGGTTGGGCGAGTGCGGTTTCCTTGATTTGCTCAGGGGTGTGACCGCCAACCAACGCCATGCTGATTCCTGGTTGTGCCAGTACCCAGCCGATCGCGAGCTGGGCGGTCGTTTGCTGGGCTTGATGTGCTAGTGCATTCATGCCGTCGACGATTCGATGTGCCCGCTCCCGTTCGGCTCCCTGAAAGATCGGATAGTTGGGGCGACTATCGCCGGCTGCGAATTGATGATCTCGTTTAATTCTGCCAGCGAGCAAGCCCTTCATGAGCGTCCAGAAAGCATAGACATGCACTCCGTGTGTTCTGCAGTTTGGGACCAAATCATCCAGGGAATCTCTCTGCATCAGATTCAAGGGGCATTGAATCGCATCGCACCGAACGATGCTCTGAAACCGCTGCAACTGTTCGACGTTGACGTTGCAAACACCCGCCTGTCTGCAAAGCCCACGTTGCAGCAGGCCGCCGATTGCTTCGGCTGACGTCTCGATCGGAACCTCAGGGTCAGGGCAATGCAGCATTAGCAGGTCAAAGTATTCGATCCCCAAACGTCCAAGAGAGAGTTCTGTGTCAGCGACGAGTCCTGCTTTTGATCCATCTGTGATGCGCTCACGGCGGCTGTTCCAGCGTTGACCAACTTTGCCAATTACCGTGAAACCTTCTCGGTTGGCGTGAATGTGGCGTCCCAGGATAAGATCGCTTTCACCTTCGTAACCGTAGCTGAATGCGGTATCGAAAGTTGTGATCCCTGATTCAATGGCTGCGATGATTGTTTGGTCGGCATCTCGAGCAGTCACGCCTACCGTGGTGATACCCGCAATTGGCCAGAGCCCAAGGGCGACGTGAACTGAGGACATAGAGTATTCCTGATCCAGTGTTGTGGAAGTCTGGTCCAGTGTTGTGGAAATACTGGTCCTGCATAAAAAAACACAGCGAGAAGACGGTTGTCTTCACGCTGTGTGGTAGATTTTGTTGATCGGGGTAAGCTGCCTGGTCGCAGCCTCCGGCAACACAGTGTGAGTCACCTGAGGTCAGACGTTGTCGCTTAGAAATCAATCCTCAGTCCGAGGTCAAGACCTTGGAGCCACATGCTGGAATCGTTGAAACTGAACGTAGGGTGGGCGGGCCACGGCGGGCCAGATGTTCCGATTGGTGGTGGGCCAATCGGGTCGATGATTCGGTCCACCTGTGCTCCGGCCAGGGCGACGTTATCAAAGTACAGGAAGCTGTAGCCTATGTTCAAGGCAACGTTCTTTCGCACGCAGTACTCAAGTTTTAGGTTGGCCTCGGGAATGAAAGAGAATTCGTTTCGCTCGTAATTCCCCTGGTTTCCTAAAGCCAACAGTCCTCCGCTACCGGAGGTGGTTGTAGCTCCGTTAAACACTGAGTGGTCGCCTGCAATCGTGACTTGCTGGTTCATGTTGCCCAAGTGGACCTTGGTCAAGGATCGGAACGTCCAGCGTCCTTCGGTCAGGCTCATTTCAAGACCCAGTTGACCGCCATCGAACTGATTCTTGGTGTCGAAGAGATCGTTGAACTGGTAGCTCGCAAGCGTTGACGTATTATACGTAATGCTGTTGATCGATAGCTCGTCATCCAGACTGAAGTGGGAGTATCCCGATATGAACTCAACTTTACAGTTGTTGTTGCAGTTTAGCCGCAAGCGGGCGTATGCCTCTGCCGCCCAGACGTTAACGGAACTATTGGCCGAAACTTCCCCCTCAACATCTCCAATACCAACTATGCTACCGCCGGGTCCGCTGATCAAGAGAGCATCTTCGGTGCCCACCTTAGCATTGAAGAAGGGACGACCCATCCAGTAATCGCTCGGCCTTGCATCTGCGTAGAAAGAATCGTTGTTGTTGGCGAGAATCCAGAAACGTCCGCCCACCCCTACATTCTCAGTGACGAACTTACCCGCATCGAGACGGAAGCCACCGGAGAATTCTCCTTTCAATTTGTCGCCAAAAACGACATCTGCGTCGGGGAGTATCGGATCTGTGCCAATTGGACTTTTGGTGATCAAGGCGGGTGAATCCCGATCTTGAGTGCGCCACAAAAGGAATTCAGTACTGAGCCAACTTTGATCGGGACAGCGGTCAAAAAGTCCACGCAGTCGTGATGTTCGGTTGGGTTTGCTAGATGGGTCGCACCCTCCATCGCATGTTTCAACACAATCACAGTGAGTGTTGACTGACTCTTTCTGGGTCTGAAAGGCGATCGGTTTGAAAGGCTGAACGTCGACGGTCTGCAATCTGTCGGATGGCTTCTTGTTGTTATCTGCCTTGGATACCGAGGCTTTTGAATTCGTATCTTTCAACCCGTTCTGCGGTGGGCTAGCTAGCTTGGCAATTCCACCGGACGTGGACTTTGGAATTGCTGACAGGGGTGCTGGAATTGCTGGCAGGGGTGCTGGAATTGCTGGCAGGGGTGGAGGGGTGGCCGCATCTTTCATAACGATAGGCAGGGGCACTGCTTTGATGAAGCTGGATCGGGCGCTCTCGGGAAGATCCGTCACCATACTTGGCGCCAAGCCAATGACCACTGTGCCAGAATTGGATTGCGTGACAAAGTCTGGAACGACATCACCCACCACGTTGGTCCCAAAGTCGGTGACCTTATTCGTGTGGGAATCGCTGACGAAGTTTGAGCCGAAGTCCGAAACCGAGCTCGAAGGACCCTGCGGATTGACGTCGAGGTCTCCAACACGCACCGAGGCTTGAGGTTTGGGAGTCGTATTCGAGGCCTTTGACGACGCGTTTTTTCCGTAACTTGGCAAATCGCCAACGGCTGTGCTTGCACCATTCTCTGCGAATGTCATGCTTGTGCCTGAAAGCAGAAGGGCAGAGAAAATCAGCCTTCGCAACTTGGTTTTCATAGGACGTCTCGTGCAGCCCGGGTACATAGATTGACTTACAATGTTGGATCGACCTAATTCATCGGTGTATCAAGAACAGACAGAAATGCCGGAATATCTTGTGCAAGTTACCTGGCTTGTTGCGAGAAGCACCTTTGGATTACCCAGAACCCCAGTTGCGTTCGTTAGAATATCCTTTCACGGTTCGGCTTCGTGAAACACAGCTTCTCAACTTAGATTTATTTGAAATGGCGCCGATGTCAGCCGAAGAACCTGGATCTGGATTCGAGGAACCTGCTGAGGGGAACGCAGAACCTGCTGAGGGGAACGCAGAACCTGCTGAGGGGAAC
>JAPKCI010000441.1 GCA_028823035.1 Rubripirellula sp. | reverse complement strand
ATCGACGGAAAACTCGATGATGCCTACTGGCAGAAATGTGCCCAGGCTTCCCGGGGCAAACTATATGAACTGCAAACCGGTCGCACCCCTACCTTTGGAACGACATTCAAATCCGGGTGGCTGGGCAACAGTGTCTACTTCGCGATTCGCTGTGATGAACTGCCCGGAGAAAAGCCTGTCAACGCCGCTACTCGCGACGACGATACGGCCCTTTGGCATGGCGATGCTATCGAGATAGAGATCGCTACCGAGACGCATTCTTACTACCAGATAGCGATCAGCCCCGGCGGAGAAATCGTGGATCTCGATCATCCCGAGTCTGCCAAAAGAGGCACCCTCCGCTGGAGTTCGAAAGCCGAAGTCGCGACGAGGATTGAGGACGATCACTGGACGGTGGAGATTCGAATTCCCGTGACACCGGATGAGAATGATCCCTACCATCAAGTCATTGGCCGCAAGCCAACCCAGAGCCTCCCCTGGCATATCAATATCTGCCGCCAACGAATTCGCGAAGATGGCCAAGAACTCAGCGCCCTGTCACCGACCGGAACCAACAAGTTTCATCTACCGATGAAGTTTGCTCAATTTTACGCAGGAAAATCCCACAAGTTCGAATCCGATCCGGACGTCACTGACTTTGCGATTGGCTATCGCAGCGCCGCCCGGACGCGCAAGGCCGATGCGTTTCTTGCCCTGGCGGAAATCGAAAAAATCAACGACTTCCAAAAATCAGCCGCTCTCGAGCAGGCTGCTTCCTATAGTAGAAAAGAGGCGGGACCGATCGTCGAACAAATACCTGTCGAGGTCGTGAAAAAGACCGCGCAAATGCAACACCTCCTCATTCAGGGAAAAGCTCCCGAAGTGATTTCCCAATTCGCTAATGAAGATATTACCCAATGGCCTTTCTGGAAACGCGGCGACGGATACCGCAACCGGGGGCGAGCCTACTACATCACCAAAGACGGAGCCAAAGCCGAGACGGATCTCAGCAAGGCGCTGCCGTGGACCAGCGACCCGGGAGCCCGCGACACGGTTTTATTGATGCTTGCCCATAACCGGGAACGCAACCTTGGCGACGACGCCCGCGCTTTCGAAGCCTACGATGCTATCGTCGGCGGTCGTGAACGCATCGGTGGCGCGAATCATTATTATGCACTACAGGGGATTGCCGGGATTCTAACAAAACGCGGTCAATTCGAAGAAGCTCTGAAGACTCTGGATCGCGCCAATCCAGACAAACTGCAGGGCGTTTGGAAGGAAAACATACTCAAATCAATCGAAGAAGTAAGCGAAGCGAGACGCGGTGTACCGAAGTAGGTAAAGCTGAAGTCGGTTTACCTTCCTGCGCGTCCAGTCAAAATACTCAACCGAACGTTAGACACGGCAAAACGCAAGGTTTCAAGTGTTCGCATGCCAGGCATCTCAGCCGACATGATCGGAGCTTTGATGTCGCCAAAATCCCCGCAACCGCTTCGATGGAAGTGTGCGAGGAGTGCGTTCGTGGGACGGACTGCCATTTGAATTTGTGCAATGACGTTGTCTCGACTACACGTGAATCTGAGACAAGTGTTTTGGATATTTCGCACTCAGAGGAACGCATCTCCGATGGGGTTGCCGCCGGCTGTCAAGCCAGTGCGCACCTGTTTTTTGATGCGCACCGGCTGACTCTGTCGGATTATAGCGGCGGTTCAATCAGTCACCGATCCAGCCACCATCGAACAGTCCGTCTGCATCGAGCAACCCGGTGTTGCCGAGTGCGGCTCCCTGTTGCCCGTTGAACCCGACGAATACCGTTCCCCCAGCAGGGATGCTTTTCGCCCACTCAGTTCCTGTCACGTTATGCTCGTACAGCCCATTGCCCAAGTCTGTTGTTTCAACTTGGCAGCCCCAGGGTGCACCTGCGATTGTGTGAGTACTGAGAAAACGGAAATTCCAGTCATCGAGTTTGCCATCCGTTTCGTTGTTCACGGCGAGACCCGCAGTAAAGCCACCCCACCATAAATCGCCATCAACGTCTACCGAAACGCGATCGGAATTGCCCGTCGGTGGATCAGTTGCAGGTGGAACCGTTGTTTCGAAGTCAGCGATCCACCCACCATCGAACAGGCCGGCTGCATCGATTTGCCCCGAATCGCCAAGTGGCAGACC
Source organism: Rubripirellula sp. (assembly GCA_028823035.1). GTDB lineage: Bacteria > Planctomycetota > Planctomycetia > Pirellulales > Pirellulaceae > Rubripirellula. The sequence continues at coordinate 1,261 of JAPKCI010000441.1, read as the reverse complement.
CTGGCTTCCATTGAAGCTGACGTACATGGTTTCACCAGCGGATATGGACTTTCCCCATTCGTAGCCGGAAACGCGATGTTCGTAGAGACCATCGCCCAGGTCGATCGTCTCAACCGTACAGCCCCATTGGTCTGCCGAGATGGTGTGGGAGCTGAAAAAACGGAATTGCCATTGATCCAACATGATGTCAGATTCGTTACGAACGGCGATGATCGCCGTAAAACCTCCCCACCACAGCTCTCCATCGACCTCCACGGAGATATCATCGATGTAGTAGGTCGTTGAGTCGTCGACGGGGGGCGTCTCTGGATCGTCATCGGTTGGTGGATCTTCTGAATCATTTCCAACCGTGGGTGGGTCCCCTAAGTCAGACAAGTGGTTTGCCAGTGGGTCTCCCAGTACGACCATGCTCTGGAAGTACTCCAGCACGCGGGCCTCCGAAACCTCGAGTGCTGGCCACTGCGGCCAGTCCCAAGTGTCATTCATGAACGGCTGCATTTGGTCATGACTGAGTACGGTCAGATGGTTGACGTCGTGGGCGATGGCAACACCTTCGATGGAAAGCAAACCGTGAGCTCGATCATGCATCCAACCCGCGTAGTGCGGTTCCATCTTCAACGTATTGATGAACGTTTCTTCGTATCCATTTGCAATCAGGTAGTCCGCGAAACCTTCGTGGCCGTACTGGACAACCATGGCCATGACATCGCCGGGATCGCCCAATCTTGCCGTCCGCGAAATCTCGGCGACGACTTGTGGATCAAACGTGCTATCGGCCATCCAACCCACTTTGGCGCCTTGCATCGCGTACCAGATGCCGACCCCCAGTTGGTCGTTGCCCCAAGCTTGGGTGTTGTTGGTCAGATCATTTGCAAAAGCCCACGCACCCACCTCGTCGCTTGTGACAGGTGGCAAGCCCACGAAGTGTCGTAATCGGTTGTAGGCAAGTACCGCCTCCGTAGTAATGGCCGTCCTGCCACCGACGAGTCCATCGTGACCGGTGTGGTTGCTTCCGTTGGACATGCCCAAGGTGGCCAAGTCGGTAAACTCGCTGTCCATCGGTGAATGGTGGTTGTGTTGAGCAGATGCGGTTTGCCATCCAAACACTGAAGCAAGCATGAAGACCGCAAAACAATGTCTTTTGTGACAAGCGTACAACATGGAATTCTCCAAGAGTTCTTTGAGATTGAATAGAGTTTTGAGGAAAGAGTTTTGAGGAAAGAGTTTTGAGGAAAGAGTTTTGAGGAAAGAGTTTTGAGGA
>JAPKCI010000139.1 GCA_028823035.1 Rubripirellula sp. | reverse complement strand
GGCTTTGCTGGTGCTGAACAATTGCAACATCCGTTAATGAGTTTGGGGTAAACCTTGGCGATGACGGGTCAGCCTCAACCGACCGTCTATTTTAGGCAGGAGGTCAATGCAGGCATATGAGTGTAAGGTTAGCGGTGCCTCGTACGGGGATAAAACCTCTAAAATCATCACTCGTAAAGTAACCAGGAACCGCTCGTTGATCTTATGCTGTTGAAGCGTTGTTCTCTAAGAATTGTACCCATGGTGCCGAAAAGACCTTTGATTGAGATTCCTGAAAGTTCCTATGTGGTGCAAATCACGGATGACGGCAGTCGGACATTGATCGATCCGGCGAGCGAGGTCGCGTTCCACAGTGGTTCCGGTGCATTGGCAGAGACAAGGCACGTTTACCTCAAAAATAGCGGCGTCTCAGAACGGCTTGCCTGCGGGAAACCAACTTCTGTGTTGGAAATCGGGTTGGGGACCGGCTTGGGAATGCTGCTGACCGTTGAGGAAGCTGTTGGTGGTTCGGCGCCATTGGAGTACCACGCGATTGAGATCGACTGGTTGCCCATTGAGGTTCTGCAGCATTTGCGATTGCAAACGGTTCTGGGCCGACCTGCGATCGTGGACTCGTATTTTACGTGGAGGGCAGGATTGGGGCTGATGCCGACGCGTGGAAGACACGTTTGGCGATTTAACGAAGGCACAAGTGTTTGCATCCATCACCATGATGCAAGGGAATTCGAGTTCAGGGATGATGAAAAATTTGATGCGATCTACTTTGATCCCTTTGCCCCGAACGTGAATCATGAGTTGTGGACAGACGCATTTCTTAGCCGGATGCACAGCACGCTTCGAGTCGGTGGCCACCTGGTTACGTACTGTGTAAACCGGCGAGTGAAAGATTCACTCGTAGCCTGTGGCTTCGAAGTCAAGTGTTTGCCTGGACCGTTAGCCGGAAAGCGTGAGGTGATGAGAGCGACAAGACGTCAATGAGCGGTCGCCGCTCAGGCGGTGTGAATGGCTCTTTTTTCAACATCCATCGCGGCTTCATGAACGGCTTCGGCAAGAGTTGGGTGAGCATGGCAGGTGCGAGCAATATCTTCGCTGCTGGCACCGTACTCCATGGCAGCAGCCGCTTCTGCGATCAAATCGCCGGCACGAACTCCGATGATGTGTACTCCTAACACGCGGTCCGTTTCCTTGTCCGCCAGGATTTTGACTCGCCCGTCTGTTTCGCCCAGTGTGCGGGCGCGGCCATTGGCACCAAAGGGACTGATTCCCTTGTTGTATTGGATGCCCGCCTCTTTGAGTTCATCTTCAGTTTTTCCAACGGTCGCGATTTCCGGATGGGTGTAAACGATGGCCGGGATGACGTCGTAATTGAGGTGACTTTCGATACCAGCCATGCGTTCAACGCAAACAATTCCTTCTTCCATCGCTTTGTGAGCGAGCATGGCACCACCGATGCAATCGCCGGTGGCGAAGATCCCTTCGACTGCGGTTTCGAATCGGTTGTCGACTGCAATGAAACCCCTTGGGTCGGTTTCAAGCCCGATGGATTCCAAACCCAGATCGTCGGTCGCGGGCGTACGGCCGGTTGCCAGCAGGACACGATCGCACTCGATTGATTCTCCGTCTTTGATGGCGACGATGCATTTGTCATTGTTCCGTTTGGCTGAGGCCACGAATGTGTTGGTGCGAAAGTCGATTCCCTGTCGTTTGAACGTTCGGTGGGCAATCGTGGCGAGTTCTGTATCAATTCCGGGCAGGATGCGGTCCATCGCCTCCAGAACAATCACTTCGCTGCCAAGTCGATTCCAGACGCTGCCCAGTTCAAGGCCGATGTATCCGCCCCCAATGACAACCAGACGGTCTGGAACATCGGGAAAAGAAAGAGCCGTGGTGCTGTTGCCGATTCGGTCATTGTCTTCTTCAACCGATCGAAGCTGAGCCGGGCGACTGCCTGCGCAAACCATCACTCGCTTGGCTTCGATTAGTACTGATTCGTCACCATCGACCTGGATTCTATTCACATCACGAAAACGTCCACGCCCTTTGTAGGGCGTCACGCCGCGCTTCTTGAACAACATGTTGATGCCGCCGGTCAGGGTGTCGACAATCTTGTCCTTCCTCGCCATCAGCTTGTCGAGTTGCAGTTCCACGCCGTTGATCTGTACACCATGTTCAGCCATCCCGTGAGTGGCTTCTTCATAGAGGTGGCTGGATTCAAGCAAGGCTTTGCTGGGGATACAGCCAACACGCAGGCACGTGCCTCCGAATCGGGGGTTCTCATCGATGCAGGCTGTGTCGATTCCGAGTTGAGCTGCTCGTATGGCCGCGACGTAACCCGCAGGGCCACCACCGAGGACAACTAAGTCATGCTGCACCGTTTTCATCTCGTTTCACTCGAAATAGAGGACTGTTGTATTGGAAACAGGGTACGTGTACTGGAAACAGGGTACGGTTCGTTCACGCGTGTGCTGGTTAACGCATTGCTTGGGGTACACCGTGCAACGATTGCAATGCACAGGCGTTTGATCGCTGGATCAGATGCATGCCGCTTGAATTTTCGGGGTATTGCTCTTTGGGGGATGATGATCCAGTTCACGTTGAGGCAGTTGCCACAGAGGTTTCCTGGAAAACGCAAATCAGGGAAAACTGCCATTCCTGCGTCCCAAGTATCAGAACCCCTTTGCCTGAGTGTGACAGCCGAACGATCGCGTTAGACGTCTCTGGCCTGCCCCAACCAACGCGATTCCGTTGTGTTTCGTCGCAAACCGCAGACCCACTCAGGGACCTATGGTTCCAGTTTGTCTATGATCGTCCTCGCTGCCTACCGGGTGTCTTTTTGGACTTCAGCGGAAATACCTAGAGAACTTGTGCACGAAACGTGGAGGTTCTTGGGTGGGTTGGCCTGTGTTGCAGGGAACTCATGCCTTCATTTTGGCCGGTTTGGGCAGGCTTGCCCTTGTGAGCCTTGCCATGAAATAGACAATAACCCGCCGAGGACAATCTCATTCACTCCTGATGGCGATCCCAGTGTTCACGCCAAAACTACGTGCGATTATCGGACCAGCTTTCGCGGCTGTTCTGTTTGCGTTGGCGATCCGTTTGTTGTACCACGAAGTTCAGGGAATCACGTGGGCGGAGTTCATGGCTGGCCTGACCGGCGTACCGCCGCTGTTCATCGGGTTTGCAGCGTTGTTGATCGCTTTGAACTATGGGCTTTTAACAGCGTATGATTTGCTCGCGCTGCGTTACGTGTGTCGCTCATTACCGCTGCGGCGTGTTGCACTGGTTTCGTTTCTCGGTTTCAGCTTGGGCAATAATCTGGGAACTTTACTGGCAGCGACTCCACTGCGTTTTCGCTTCTATTCCAGATGGGGACTCTCGCCAAGCCAGATCGTGGTGATGATGGCGATCCTGGGGCTCACCTTTTGGAGCGGTCTCTGGTTTTTGGGTGGAACCGTACTGGTTTTCGTACCCGTGGAATTGCCCGATAGGGTGAACTTGCCGTTCGGGACACGTACTCTGGGGGTGATACTGCTGTCGCTTGCGATTGGCTACCTGCTGGTTTGTTGTCTGTGGCGCAAACCGTGGCCAATCGGAAAGTTACATTTGCGTCCCCCAGAACCTGGCTTGATGGCAGTCCAAGCTTCAGTTGCCGCGATTGATTTGCTGATTTCAGCGACCGCTCTGTATTTGGTTCTCCCTGAGACTGCGGTGGTTCCTTTCGCGATGGTGCTGGGAGCCTATCTGGTAGGGATTTCGGTTTCACTGCTGACGCAGGTTCCCGGCGGGTTGGGAGTGCTGGACCTGATTCTGTTGACGCTCCTCAAAGGAACAGTGGGCGATTCGGTCCTTGCCTCTGTGTTGATCTTTCGATTGCTTTACTACATCTTGCCTCTGCTTGTCGGCATGATCGTGCTGGTCGCTCATGAAATCTACGGGGGAGCAGTCGAGGCTCGCAAGGCTCGCCGAATCCGTTGAGCTGGCGTCATCGATTGCATGTCCGCGTCTGCGTTACCCGTGTCCGCCGGGTTTCAGGGATCTTGATGCGAGATTACTTTCCTGAGCGTGGTTCGGAACAGTGTTGATAAGACCGTGTGGGGACGCTTCTTGCGAATAGAAGGAAATCTAGCGTGTGAACTGGCGCGATGGCGAACGGGTTCGGTGGTTTGATCAGCTAAACTACAGACAGCTGGTGGTTTTGACGCGGTTCATGAGTTTCTGTTCATTTAAGTCTCGGTTCATAGAGTCCTTGTAAGCGATGCTGTACTTCATAGGCGTTGGCCCCTCTCTGTTTCGAATTCTGATTAGTTGGCTCTGCTGTTCAGTCTTGATGAGCGTTACGTGCGTTGCCAGTCAGTTCGACCGTGAGGTTCGTCCTATTCTGGCACGACATTGTTTCAAGTGTCATGGGCCCGATGAAACAGCAAGGAAGTCGGATTTGAGGCTGGATTTGGAATCCGGAGCGAAGGCGGACCTGGGTGGTTATGCGGCTGTTGTTCCCCGGGATGACTCGGTCAGTGAGTTGATGGTGCGGGTCCGCAGCGAAGACCCAGATCTTCGCATGCCCCCGCCTGAATCAGGCGCGCCGCTCTCGGCAAGTGAAATCGCAATCCTGAAGAACTGGATTGAATCTGGTGGAGATTACGTAACCCATTGGGCTTTTGTCCCGCCCGTGCAAGCTCTCATTCCGGCCGTGGTTGATAGGCAGTGGTGCAACAACGCGATTGATCATTTTGTTTTACAGCGACTTGAGTCGCATGGTTTGCATCCGGCGGATGTTGCAAATCGAGAGAGTTTGATCCGGCGTCTTTATCTTGATTTAACCGGGACGACACCTGACCCGGAAACTGTCAATCGTTTTCGGCTTGATCAGGATCCAGCAGCGTATTCGAGGCTGGTGGATGAACTTCTTGCATCGCCAGCGTATGCGGAACGGTTTGCCCGTTCCTGGCTTGATCTTGCCCGGTACAGTGATACCAATGGTTATGAAAAAGACCGGCCACGGACGATTTGGCCCTATCGTGATTGGGTGATAGCAGCGATTTCTGCTGACATGCCTTTTGATGACTTTTCAATCGAGCAGCTGGCGGGTGATATGTTGCCGAGGGCAACGAATCAGCAACACATCGCTACAGGATTTCACCGCAACACAATGCTCAACGAGGAAGGCGGAATCGATCCGATGGAGTATCGGTATCACGCAGTGGTGGATCGAGTCGCGACCACCGGAACGGTGTGGATGGGGCTGACCACCGGATGTGCGCAATGCCATACACACAAGTACGACCCGATTACGCATACCGACTATTACTCGCTTTTTGCACTGTTGAATAACGCGGATGAGCCTGATGTGATTGTCGAGACGCCTCAACGTGAGCAAGTGGTTGCTCGTATCGAGGCACAGATCGAGGATGCCGAGCGGGAACTCGTCCGGGAATTGCTGCCTGACTATCGCGAGTTCATGCGATACCAAAACACAATCCCTGACGCGGACGACACTCAAGAAAACGGTGGGGTCAGGAAAAAATTTTACGATTGGGTGCGAACTCAGGTGTCGCAATCACGACCCTGGACGCGACTGGTTCCCGTCTCAATGCAGTCAACCAAGCCTGACTTGCGAGTGCTGTCAGATCAATCCATTCGTGCCAGTGGTGATGTCACCAAGCGTGAAGTCTATGTGTTGAACTACCGTTTGGCAGAAAACGATGAACCGTACACGGCGTTGAGGCTCGAAGTGCTGCCAGACCCTTCCTTGCCCGCCGGTGGTCCAGGACTTGCCTTTTACGAGGGCCGCCGTGGTGATTTTTTCCTCAGTGAACTGGCGATCATGTTCAATGGCACGCCGCTTGATCTGGTGCAGCCGTCACACAGCTTTGGGAAAATCAGTGTCGGATCAGGAACTGCTGATGCCGAGAATGTGATTGATGGTGAAGGCTCATCGGGCTGGTCCACGTCAGGGGCTGAGGGTTCAGCAAATCAGTGGGTGGCGAATTTTGCGACGCCCTTGCAGGGGGCTGCCGAACTAAAAATCAAACTAGTATTTGAAAGACATTTCGCTGCCGGACTGGGCAGGTTTCGCTTCTCGTTGACCTCCGGAAACGCTCCCGTTGTGGCATCGCGTTTACCGGGCGAAATGTACGATTGGCACGTTGACAATGTAAGGGAACTATCTGAAAACGACTACCTCGCCTTGCAAAGACATTTCATTCGGAGCTCACCGACTGTCAAATCAGAACGCGCGTTGACTGAACAGTTGCGTGCCAGTGTTCCTGAAAAAGTGAGAACGCTGGGGATGCGTGATCGAGCTGCTGATGCTCAGCGAGTCACTCATCGCCATCATCGAGGTGAATATTTGCAGCCCCGTGAACGGGTAGATGCAGCGGTGCCTCGCCTGTTGATGGATGCTGATGGCAATAGCCCTGCAAATCGTCTGGAATTTGCCAGATGGCTGGTGAGTGAGAAAAATCCGTTAGTCGCCCGCGTGACCGTGAATCGCGCCTGGCGAGAATTCTTTGGCCGAGGAATTGTCGACACCGCAGGTGACTTCGGTACGCAGAGCGAGCCACCATCGCATCCCGAACTGCTGGATTGGCTTGCCGTCGATCTGAGAGACAATGGCTGGTCACTGAAACGTCTGCATCGAAAAATTGTGATGTCGGCCACCTACTGTCAGTCCAGTTGCGACCCCACGGAGGTCGACCCGACCAATCGGCTGCTTGCAGGAATGCCAAGGCGGCGTCTCAAAGCAGAACAAATTCGCGATTCGTTTTTGGCAGCTTCCGGATTGCTGATGCGTCAAGTGGGCGGTCCCAGTGTTTTTCCACCGCAACCGGCGAGTGTGATGCAGTTGGCTTATGGGGCTCCGAAGTGGGAAACGTCGCAGGGCGCGGATCGTTTTCGCCGTTCGCTTTATACATTCAGTAAACGGACTGCCCCCTTTGCGGCCTTCGCAACGTTCGATGGGCCCTCAGGTGAAACTTGCCTCGCGAGACGAGATCAAAGTACGACCCCCTTGCAAGCATTGACGCTGTTGAACGATGAAATGTACCTCGAGTTTGCACAGGGCTTGGCGTCCACGACTCTGGCCGTCGCTGGGCAACACGCAAAGCCAGCTGAAATCGTATCCTCGATGTTCCAGCGTTTGCTGGCACGTTCACCGAATCAGGTCGAAGTGCGTGCAATCTCGCAATTCTATGAGCGTCACAAAGCGAAGCCAGAGGTTTGGAGCCTCATCGCGCGAGTGCTGATGAACACCGATGAAGCGATCACGACACCCTAGCTTGCTAGCAATGCAGGCGGGGTTGGACGAGCATGACTAGCGTTGTAACGGGACTGAGAATCCTTGTAAGATGCTAACGCTGCAGTTTAATGTTTCCGCGATGTACCAAGGAAGGTCTCGCTTTGCCTGGCCACACAAGTCAACAAATCTCGGTTTCGACCGGTGCCATGCAGGCTCCCGGTACCCTGCTGGAACGGTTGCGTTTACTGCGTCAAAACGTATTGACCGAGGGGCAGGCGATCATCTCGGCTTCGGCTTCGTTGGGATCCGAGGCGGTTCGGGCAGCCGAGCTGACAGCGTCCTGCGAGGGTTGCGTCGTCGTGACTGGCGTGGGTAAGGCAGGCTTGGTTGGACAGAAACTGGTGGCGACCTTGGCCAGTACTGGATCGCCGGCGCACTTTCTGCATCCGTCTGAGGCGGTTCATGGCGATCTTGGACGCGTTCGTGCATGTGACCTTGTCTGGGTTATCAGCAATTCGGGACGGAGTGAAGAGGTGCTGCGTATCGCGCCACATTTGCGAGCGAATTCGACGGGTCTAATTGCAATCACTGCAGATCATGAAAACCCATTGGCGGTTGGCGCTGATTGTTCTGTTGCGATCGGCAAGCATGATGAAGCTTGCCACAATGGTTTAGCGCCAACGACAAGCACTGCTGTGATGATGGCGGTGGGTGATGGAATTGCAATGTTGGCGAGCCAACTGCGATCATTCACCGCTCAAGATTTTGCTCGCTATCACCCTGGGGGCGCCTTGGGTCGTAAGTTGACCGATGTTGATCATGTGATGCGTCCCTTGGAAATCTGTCGGGTTGCATCGAGCGAGGATTCGATTCGCGCGGCGATGGTGGCAACGTCTCAGGCGGGCCGCCGCACCGGTGCCGTGATGCTAGTGGATGATCAGGGAAAACTCGCGGGTTTGTTCACTGACAGCGATCTTGCTCGTTTGCTTGAGGCTCGTGAGGAATCTTTCCTGGACCAACCGATCGCGTCACGAATGACCTTGTCGCCATCAACGGCAACCAGTGGATCCCTGCTGCAGGATGCGATGGCTTTGATGTCACAACGGCGGATCAGTGAATTGCCTGTCGTTGATTCAGAAATGCGACCCTTGGGACTGTTGGATGTTACTGATCTGGTTTCGCTGAGCGAATCGAGTCGCGGACCTGCTACCGTTCCTTTTCCGTCCGCTCCAGGTGAGGCCTCGTAGAGCTCACCTTTTTATTCCCCCGATTTTCACTTCTCAATCCCTGCCAACGAACACGTCATTGATGCCCGCACTGCTGATGCCTGATGCTGAGGTCGCCGAGTCCATCACCTGTATCCTGTCGGACGTCGATGGGGTAATGACAGATGGCCGCATTGTTTACGACAACGCCTGTGTCGAGACCAAGCGGTTTCATGTGCGTGATGGAGTTGCAATCAAGGCTTGGATGAAGAGTGGTTTTCACTTTGGCATCCTGACTGCAAGAACCAGCCAGATTGTGTCTCATCGTGCAGCTGAATTGGGGATCAAGGATGTTCAGCAGGGGTACGACGACAAGTTACCTGCTGCCCAGACGATGATATCTGCATTTGGATGCCGTCCCGAGCAGGTTTGCTACATCGGGGATGACCTTCCTGACATTCCGGTCATGCGTCGGGTGGCGCTCGGAGTCGCACCTGCAGACGCCGCATCAGACGCGCAGGACGCTGCCGCCTGGGTCTTGCGTGCAAAGGGTGGTGAAGGGGCGTTGCGAGAGTTGATTGAGCGTCTGCTTCGGTCGAAACATCGTTGGGAGGAGCATTTGAGGTAGTTGTTTGTGTAGATCCCGACTCCAGCATTCTTGCAACATGACGTGTTGCAAAAGTACGCTTGGGTTGGCTGCGAAAGACAGCTTTCCCCAGAATTCATCATGATGATTCGGACGCGACAATACATCATTGCTTTTACCATCGTCCTTGGGGCGGCGGTGATCTACCAGGAACTGGTGACGCCTTGGATGCGGCCTGTACGGGTTATCCAGATGCAGATAGCCAGTTTGCCACCGCTGGAGCGGTTCAATGATGGGATCAAAGACTTGTTTCCTGATGAGAATTGTTGGCAGCGTCGCGGCTGCAAAGTCCTGAAGACAGCTGGTGGCATGCTGCTCTTTGAAGAGTGTTCGGACTTGAATAGCAACAAGGTCAAGCTTTCGCCCGTAACGATTGTTTTGGGTAGCAGGTTCAAAGATGGTGGGGAAAACAGGCCGATCATTATTAACGCAGTTCAGGGAGCTGAAATCCAGTTCACAAGGTCGCTGCAAATGCTCAGCGGCGTAGCACCCGCGATTGAGCGTGGACGCGTGATTGGTCCCGTCTTGGTGCAGCAAAAAGGGCATGATCCATCTCAGCAGGGCCTGCTTGTCAAAACCTCGAATGTCGGCATCGACAGCAAAAAGATCTGGACGACTGACGAGTTCGATCTGCAAGCCGAGGGGGTCTCTATGAAAGGACGTGACTTGACGTTGCATCTGTCCAACGCGGGAAGCGGGACGCCCACATTGGACCGCATCGAATTGATCTACCTTTATGGGTTGAATTATTTCATCAACGAACAGAAGTCTCTGGATTTTCAATGCAATGGCAGGGTCGAATACGGATTTGAGGACCGAACGCTGGATATGGAGGATTCGGTTTCTCTCGTTTACCACGAGGGACAAGGGGTAAGTACCTTTGCCTGTAGTTCGTTACGGTGTGTATTGGCGGACCCTGCGTTTGATAATTCGGACCGTATTTCGCTCGCGGATCATTTTGAAAAAATCACAGCTGTTGGGCAGCCAGTGACCTTGAAATCAGGCAGTCTGGGAGTCGATTTTTCGGCGCAGCAGATTGAAGTTAATTCAGGAACTGGCGGCCGCATATCACTTTTCGCCAGTGGTTCACGTGGTGTGCAAGTCAAAGGGCCAACGTGGGGTGGATCGTTCGAAAATCTCAAATGCACCATGGAAATGGGACAAGAGCCTCGGCTATTGGAACTTCTGGTTAAAGGATTTGGGCGGGCTTCCTTCCGGGACGACGCCAATACTGTCGGCGAAATGACCTGGTTGAGTTCCTTTAGGCTGGCCGAGGGGGCGGCTGTCGAGTCCGTTAACAGTCCCACAGCAAACTCTGGACAGAAAATTGCAAACAACGAATCACCGCAACGTCGTTTTGAATTTGCCATTGATGGAGAGGTCAACGGAAGGTTCAGCCTTGGCAGCGCCTCTCGCGGGTCCAGGCAGACATCGGGGCAGTTTGAGTCCGATAGCCTGATGGGGGCCGTCAAGATGATCACGCGCAAAGGAAAAACCGATCCGCAGTCTGACAGCCCTGGCAAGAAGAAAACCAGTTGTTTGCCGGAGTGGGCAAGCTTTCAAAATAACGTGCGGATTACCACTGACAGCATTGACGCTGTCACAGATGAACTGCTGCTGTTTTTTGAACAGGATCAATTTGTCAGTAATGCACAGTTGCAAGATACTAATCCGCGTGGTGAGCAGCAGCCTGCAGTCACACGCCGTGTCGTCGAACCAGTGGCCAAAAAGAGTAACGAACGGCAAACGATTCGGAGTGATCGGATCAGCGCCAAGCTTGGGCTTTCAAATGATGACCGTTGGGCACCGCAGAAGGTCACCTTGGAAGGCAACGTGGTCGTTGAGTACATGCATGAGCAAGGTGGCGAAGTGCTGCCAGCAAAGCTGACCGGGCATGCTTTGCAATATGAAGGTAAAACTGGCAGCGATGTTGTGCAGCTGCGTGGTAACGAGAATGGTGTGGCAAGGCTCGATGTCGGCGACGGGTTCTTTGTGGGGCCCATGATACAGCTGCGACCCAGCCAGAATGTGTTGTGGATGAATGCAGCGGGTGAATTCCAGTTGCCGAGTTCCCTGATGGAAACGCCTGTTGATCAGCAGGACGCGAATTCTTTGCATTGGGTCAAGGCTCCGCACTGTCGCTGGTTGGGCCAACTTTTATTCGACGGCAACACGGTGGTGCTTTCGGACGGAGTGAACATTACCGCCTCGGTCCTGATGCAAGGGCAGGCACTTGACGTGCATTTGGTCGGTGACCGTCTGCAGGTGGATTTGGATGGCGAGGTGCAGATGATGGAACCGGGCCAAATGCAGTCGGCCAAGGTGCAGCGGGTGACAATCACGGAGGCCGAACAGAGGCCGGTGGAAATTCAGGTCTTGCGGCTGGCAGCCGGTGAAAAGCAGCAGTCCAAGCATTTGCTGTATACCCATAAGCTTGAGTTCATTCCAACGGAATTGGGGGGACTGATCGAGGGACACGGACCTGGCTGGTATCGTGCTTGGTTGCCTCAAGGCAAACAAGCTGACTCAGGTAACCAGGTCGGTGCCGACAGCCTTTTCAAAACTGCCGACGCCTACACCGGAGTCCACCTGCTGTTCAATGATTCAATGCAGGTGAGTCTGGAAGCGAAAACGCTTGATTTCCTCGGAGGCGTGCGAGTTGGCAAGCGTGGGGTGGCAGGTTTCGACGCGCCGTTCTTTGATGCGGCCACGATGGACTCCATTTCTGTTGGCGATGCAACGTTGGACTGCGAGCGAATCCGGGTGAATGTTGATCCCGCCGGTGTTTCTGCAGTCAGTCCCAATCAGAAGACGAGTCCATGGGAGATGGAGGCTGTGGGAGGGGTTGTGTTTCGAGACATGGACGCGGAAAACGGGTTGTTGGTCGGTACTGCGAGTCGTGTGACGTACTCAAATAGCAAGGACCTGTTCACCATCGACGGGGCACCCAATCGCCCCGCGTTTTTTGAATTGACCAACAAGGACAACACGCCAAGGGCAAAGGGGACGGTGCGAACCATGACGATACGCGTCTCGACCAAGGAAATCGACAAACTCATCCTGGAAAGCTTGGACATCGCCACTCCGCAATCGAGAGATATCCGGTAGGGGGCCGAGCCGTACAGGAGCTAATGGCTGTTGACCGCTTCAGGCTTCAGGCACGTGTTGCGAAGGAAGTCTTTTGTGACCGAATTCCGGTGGCTCGCCAGCCTCGGCGATCAGCCGCCAGAATCTTCTTCGTGATCCAGCCTGTAGTCCTTGATCTTCTTGTGCAGCGTGTTCCGGTTGATTCCCAGTTTTGTCGCGGCCTTTGTCTGGACTCCACCGCATGAGGCGAGCACTTGTGCAATGAGTTCTTTTTCAATGCGTTCGACGATCACAGAATGGATTTCCCCCGTGACAGCGCCAGTGTCGCTGAGGCCACGCATCACTACTTCGCGTGTCAGAGAATCGAAGTCACCTGTTGGTAATCGTGTACCGGGAGCCACCTCTCGCGATGTGACGCATTTTGGGAGGAGTTCCAGTGTCAGTTCGTCTGTTTCTGCCATGACGACGGCACGTTCGACATAGTTCTGGAGTTCACGCACGTTTCCCGGCCAGTGGTAATCCTGCATCGCTTCCATGGCACCGGGACCAATGTGCACGACGTAACGGTCGTTGACTTCATTGTAGTGTTCGAGGAAAAAAGAAATCAAAGCCGGGATGTCTTCGCGTCGCCGCCGCAACGGTGGGATCTCGATGGGGACCACGTTCAAACGCCAATACAGGTCCTCTCTGAAACGACCGTCTCGGGCCTCTTGCATGAGGTCGCGGTTACTGGCTGCGACGATCCGTGCGTCAGTGCTCAGGGTGCTGGTGTCCCCAACCCGTTCAAACTCTTTTTCCTGCAGAACGCGAAGCAGTTTGACTTGCAGCGTCAGCGTGGTGCTGTTGATCTCATCCAGAAACACGGTCCCGCCGTGGGCAGCTTCAAAGCGACCGGTGCGATTGGCAACGGCACCCGTGAATGCACCACGGACGTGCCCAAAAAGTTCGCTCTCCAATAGGCTTTCACTGAGGGCTCCGCAATTGACGCGGACGAAGGGCCCATTGCTGCGGTGGCTGAGTCGGTGAATCGCACTGGCGATTAGCTCCTTGCCGACGCCGGTTTCGCCCAGAATCAGTACCGAGGCGTTGCTTCCGGCAACACGTCTTGTCACTCGATACACCTCTTGCATCGTTGGCGAATTGCCAATGATTCCGGGAATGGGGGGCACACCTGAGCCCGACGGTGAGGTTCCGAGGATCGACATGAGGCGGTTGTTTGGGCGTGTAGCAGTCCGATGCTGCTGGAACGGTTACACGCATTTCCCGATCCGGACCAACGCAATCGACAATCGTCAGCGTTGAAAATACCCCGAAAACGGTTGCTCGGATACCGGCCGGGATTCCGCAAGCATAGCTTTGCGGATTTGGGTTGTTGTGGTCTCCCAGATTATCCGTGACGGGGCAGGCGTTCACACCGGTCCGTCCCTTGGATTAACGGCGGTCTGCCAGCAACTGGGCTGCCATTGTCTGGTAGGTCTGCCGGTCCAGGAAGGTCATCTGGGGAATTCGGCGACTCTGTTGGATCTGACGGCGAAGATTTTCCAGTTCCGTTACCGATGCCGGTTGATCAATCCAAATGGTGGGTGCTCGCCATCGTTTGTCGCTCAGATTGGGGCCAGAGGGTCCATAAAAAACAATGGGTACCTGCTTGCCACGATCGAGCCTGCGGACGGTGTCGATCATTTCAATCGGGGGCAGATCGGATAATTGGGTTTTGGCCACGATCATCCGCAGGTCGCCGCCTCGGCGGACTGCACGTTGCAACGAAGCGACGTTACCCACGACCTCGACGTTGAACCCGATGCTGCTGAGAAGCGTTTCCGCTTGCATTGTGGTGTCTGCACGGGTTTCCACCAGAATGGCATTCGGTTTGTTGTTCAGTGAGTTCATTTCACTCAATGTCCGCAACACATAGCTACTGCCGGGGAACGGACTACCTTTGGCCAGTTCTGCCGTTTTGAGGGCTGCTTCAAAACGGATCCTCGGCTCGGGAGAGGAAGCGGCGGTGACCAAGGGCGTGCGGTAGGTACCGGAACCTCTGAGAAACTGTCGTCGGTCGTCCTCCGATGCACTGTCCGGATCGATCACTCGCAATAGGCCAACTGCTGCCGGTAGATTGTGTGTTTTTATTGCGTGATCGAGTGCCTGCATCAGCGCTGCGGCATCATTCAGAATGGGGTAGTGCTGCTTTGCTTCGCTGACTTGGCCTGCATCGCCCCAGTCAGGGTCAATCATCATGCGATAGCCGATTTCAGCAGCAAGAATATCACTGGTATCGTTCAGGGTTAGACCACCAACCCGTCGCAGTCGCGAGGCTGCGTCAGCGACATCACGGTAGGCTGCAAGGATTCGTTGTGTTTGCAGGTGACTGACGCCGGTGCGGGCCTGATCGACGCTCCAGAGTACGGCTGTCATGTCATCATTCTTGGTCAGTTCCGCAGTATTCTCTTTCTGTCGGAAGTTGATTAGCAGCAGCTCACGGCCTGACGCCCGCGTTGGTAGTGAACCCCCTAGAGCGATTATGTTTTCTCGCCCGACTGCTCTTTCTTCGTCGTTTGAGTCTTCCGACAAGGCTGCAGTCAGGAAATCCACCACATACTTGCTACGTTCGATCCTCGCCAGAGACTTCAATGCTTCCGTCCGAACTTCGGGAGTGCCATAAAGTGCAAGCTGTTGCAGTCCAGATGCCCCGCCAGGTCCCAGTTCAAGCATGGTCCTCAGAATCTGATCCCGATCCGCAGGAGGTGGTGTTTGCACGGCTGCCGCCACAAGCTCGATGATGGCTGCCTGTCCGCCACTGAGCAGAGTCCGCGTGGCGGCCAGTGACTTGTCAGTGGTTTTCGAATCCAGACTGGCGATCGCTTTACGCAGTAGATCAGGTGACTCGGCCTCGTCTTTTGCCGCTTTGATCAGCTTGTCGATTCCCGTGCGGGCAGCATCTTTGACTGTTGGCTCGCTTTTGATCGCAACGAACAGGCGGGCACCGATCAGGTTCGCCATTTCAGCCAACGTTTCAGCGGATGCATTGCTGCCTGCGACGCGTCCCAGCAGGCTGTTTACCTCGTTCCAACGCTTGAGTCGTGCCAGTGCAGCAATGGCTTCGGCAAGTTCGGTATCTCCCTGCGTCGAGTATCCCATCCACTGGCCAGTGAGCGGCGAATCGGCGGGTGCGTCAGCCTGCGGTCTGGTAGAACCGTTTTGGGGCACCGCATTTGCACCGAAGAGGTCGTTCTGCCCCTGTGACGTGCTGGAAAACATACAGCTGATGGCTAGGGTGCAAACAACACTGAAGGAATGAGCACGGTTACTGAAGGAATGAGCACGGTTGGGGCTCGACATGCTGGCGTCGCGTGGTTGAAGTGGTGGGGATCCAGGAAACGTCTTCTTCCATCATACTCCAACTACGTAGAAGTAGATTGTTGTATCTGGGCCGCCTTTTTGTCCATGCCCCGCCAGAATTATTGGGAATCATCACTGCCAGTCTTAATTCATATCTCCATGTCAATT
>JAPKCI010000440.1 GCA_028823035.1 Rubripirellula sp. | reverse complement strand
CGGCAAACCCCTGCGTAGCAGTTACCGGCAAACCCCTGCGTAGCAGTTACCGGCAAACCCCTGCGTAGCAGTTACCGGCAGACCCCTGCGTAGCAGTCAATCGAAGTCGAATGATTCGAGTGAGTCTTCAAGTAATGGAGGCGAGGTAGGGGCAGCCGGATTCTGACTGGTAAGTTCTGCGGACGTCAATGCACGAACGTACAAGTGCCCTGTGTCGACTTTAGTAATGATGATGGGGGTGCCGGAATCGATTGGCATTCCGGTGCTGACCGCATCAATGTTTTCACCATTGACCAGTATCATGCCACTGGGTAGCAAATTGTTTTTGGCGACGCCCTGTTGCCCAATAAGATCGTCCAGTGGGGTGCCTTTGCTGGTCGTCTTGCGTGGTAGATCCGCGGTTTCACCGGGGCGAATGTTCAGCATGCGTCGACCCACGGGTGTGTAGGGCCAGATGCGAATCAGAAAGACGATGAACACCGGAGTCGTGATGACAATGAAACTAGTCACGCAGATTCCGGCGAGCGTGCTGAACTTGAAGGCAAATACGACTGAGCCGACGAACGCAGCGAAGGCTATCGCGGCGAGTATCCCACCGGTCGGCAACAGAAATTCGCCGATCAGTACGATGTAGAAGATGAGCAGCAAAAGGATCGAGTAAATGAGATGATTCATACTTCCTCAATCGGCTCCACAACGACTCGCGTTCCATTGACCTCGGTGACCCGTACGGGCTGCCCTGCTGCTACCACTGATCCGGTACTGACAACCTGAACCAAGTCGTTGCCGATTTTAACCTTGCCCGCTGGACGCAGCGGTGTTGAGGAAACGCCGGTTTGCCCGAGCAGGTTACTGAAATCGGCAAGCTTCTCGGCTTCGGTAATGTACGCTTGATTTGCTGGCTCCATCATCAAACCGCGCATCAAGGGAACGTGGGGAAGCATGAAGCGGATTGCAACCACGCCCCCAATCAATCCTAGGACGGATGCCAGCGCAGTCCAGATTCCCCGATTCAGGATTTGCAGCTGGAACGAGTTCTCAGGAAACACAAACGTCTGGCTCATCAGAACGATCCCCATGAGTGTCAGCAAGACCCCTCCGATTCCGAAGATCCCAACTCCGGGGAGTACAAAAATCTCGATCGCGATACAGATCAAGCCGAGTGTGAAGGCGATCAGTTCGAGCCATTCAGCCGTTCCGGCCAGAAACTTCATCCAGAAGAACAGAGCGAAACAGGTCAATGCGATAAACCCAGGAACGCTTAGTCCGGGTGCACTTGCTTCCGCTGATAAGGCGATGAATCCGATGAAAAGCAACATGAAAGCGACACTGTTGCTGCGGCCGAGGTTCTCGACAAAACGTATCAAACCCCGGTCTGACACCAGAGGCGGTGTTTTAGGCAGTCCTACTTTCAAGGCGGCGTCTTCAATTGACGTTGCCTCTCCGTCGACCAGTCCCAGCGAGATGGCGGTCTGGGAAGTCAAGCCTTCTTCCAGTTGTACGCGTTCGCCTCGAATCCACTTTGCTTTTTCGAAAGCGGGGTCGTCCGCGTCCAGCGTCAAGTCGTTCTCGGTGGCATAGCGGATTCGCCCTGTCTTTCGATTCGTGTATTGAAAGACTTTCATCGTTGGATCAAGCAAGCCTCGGATCAACGAAGTTGGGCGATTCGTGGATGCCGCGATCTGATCGATCAATTCGTCGTATCGCATTAAAGTGTTCTGGTTGATCGCATCAGAACCGGGACCACCTAGGGTGGCATCGGATTTCATGAAGAGTGGTTTGCAGGCCAACGCAATCAGAGCTGAGTCACCCCTGGCTTCGACGCTGATCATGCCAGCCACGGTTTGCAGAGGTGGTTCGGGGTTGGCAAACGATCCTGCCAGAGTCATGCTGCCATCGAGGTTGCCGCCAGTCGAATCGATGGCAATCAGCCAGGTATTGATTGTGTCGGATTTCAATGTGGCGTTTAAATTGCTCTGCCAGCGTTTCACGCGTCCATCGGCGATGGATCCTGAAATTTCCAGAAGCACGCCTTGGGCTTCCCCCATGGTGGCTAGCTGGTCAAGCTGTTTCAGGTCCGCCAGATCAAGGACTTCGGCGGCTTCTTCAGCTGAGTTGACGATGCCAGCGGAGATTCGAGCAGAACGCAGTTCTTTTGCATCGAGTTTCAACGGAATGCCGGCTTGGCTCCAGACATTTTCCCTCAACACGTCACCCGTCTTACGAAGTTGCTCCAATGTTTTGCCCGTCACGAATTCCTGTTCTCCGCCGACGCGGGTGATTTCGGCGAGTTCAAGACCAGGATCGATGAACGCAGCAACGATCGGTTTTGGGAACAAGCCCCGCCGTTCAGCGATGGACTCGTAGGTTAGGACGATTGTGGGATCGGTGATTGATTCTGCTGCCGATGCGTCGCCGATGATCGTCTGGCTGGTGGTGATCAGAGCGTCTGAGGCGATGATGGGCAGCACTGAGTGTCCGCTGATCTCGCCTTCGACAAACGAGACGATTCTCAAACGTCGCAGATTGGGCGAGGTAATGGCACGCGCCAGTTTCAGTGCATCCTCGAATCCAGTTTGATCACCTCTTGGCGAATCGGTTTGGTAACGTAATACGGTGGTGGTGCGTTCATCCTCTGGCACTGCTTGATTAAGCGTCGACAGCTTTTTAACGAGTTGGACCGCTGAAGTGGTGTCCAGGGGCGTTGGGACGTCGATCATGTAGCCAACTTTGGGGCGATTCTCAGGTTCGTCCTGGCCTGATGAGTGACCCTGCATGCCGACCCAGCAGACGCAGGTCAGGCAAGAAATTTGGCGGATTATTGTTAGGCTCGAAAATGAGCTCTGGCTCAGTGGCACTGGCAACTCCCACGGTGCACAAATCTGGAAATACTCTACGCTGTAATTATACGGCTCAAAACAAGTTCATGATTATACGGCTCAAAACAAGTTCCAACGCAGCGGTTAAAACCGTGTTCTGTGATTGCCTTTTGGTGGCAGGGAGGTATTCACAGCCTCTAATTCAGCGACAATGAACCATAATGTTCGTCGTTGACGGGGGAATCGCTCTTTTTCCGCGGTCGGGTCGATCTGTCCACAGGATTGCAGACAGGCAGGATTTACTTAGGGTAAAGCCATGCCGACGGTTTGAATTTCCATTTTGAGTAGCCGCATGATGCAGACACGTGAATCTCAATCACGGGTACGAGCCCTACCCACGCCATCCCGACAGACTGCTGCAGAGGCATCCCCGCCCAGTGTGTCAGTTGGTGATGATCGGTCTTGGACCGGGAGTCGTGTCGGTTTTTTTGGCACACTCGTGGGTGGTTGCATCGCAGTTGCGGTGATCATGTATCTGGTGATCGGAAAAATCGATCGGGGCCCGGACATCACAAGCCCGGCTGCCGGGGTGATC
>JAPKCI010000439.1 GCA_028823035.1 Rubripirellula sp. | reverse complement strand
TTCCTGACTGGAACCTTTTACGTCAGCGACAAAGGCGAGTCGCTGTCGGCAAATCGCTCGACAGGTACCCCGGTGGCCTGCAGCATCGCAAGGTGAAGATCCGACATTGACATGTCGCGACGCGCACCATGTAAACGCCCCGGGCGGATCGCTCCGCCACCGCGACCGGCCAACAGTAGTGGCAGATTTTTTTCTTCGTGTTCGTGGCCGTCACCAAGGCTGGAACCGTAAACGATGGTGCTGTGATCAAGCAATGTCCCGTTCCCTTCCTTGATGTCACTCATGCGTCGAATCAAGTAAGCCACCTGCTCGGTGTGCCACGAGGTAACGCGGTTGTACATGTCACGTTTCTCATTGCGAGAGGCCCAGGATGTGACGCCATCGTCGTCTTCTGTTTTTCCACTGATGTCCTTCCAGTGTGACAGGGCGTGCCACGTACCGGTGACTCCGTCGATGAAGTTGAAATAGCGGTTGCTCTGCCCATGGTCCATCATGCATGTGACGACACGCGTTGCATCAGCCCAAAAAGCCAGCACGATCATGTCCATCATCACGCGGACGTATTCACCATGATCGTCTGGGATGTCTGTGTCAGGACGGACCATGGCTTTCCCCAATCCGGTCGCCTGGTCTGCGATTGTTTTCTGTCGCTCGGCAAAGGCGATTTTGCGTTCAATTTCGCGTATTGATTCGAGATATTCGTCGATTTTCTGACGGTCTTGGTTGCTGGAACTGTTTTTTATTCTGCCCGCGTCACTGATCACTATGTCCAGGACGGATCGTTGGGACATCTGGCTTTCACCCGCACGGAACATGCGGTCGAAAATGGCTCGAGGTTCGATTTCACGAGGCACGGGGGTCTGGGCATCCGACCACGAGATCGAGTTGCGAGCCAGACTGCTGCTGAAATAGCCTTCCCCACGCATGGCCATTTCCAACGATGGAAGCAACGTGGTTGAACGGAAGTGGTTGGCTGCGATCTGGTCAGCCGATGGCCCGCCCGCGTTGATGTGTTCGTGATCGAATCCGCCGCCCGTTAGCCAGGTTGCCGTTCCCGCGGCGTGACCGTTGCCTCGTGGAGTCCAGATGTTCTTGAAGAGAGTCAGTTCTTCAACAAAGGGCTGCAGTGACTTCATCCATGGGTTCAGGGTTTGCAGTTGGCCGTCGCCACCTGTTTGTTCTGGCAGCCACGCACCGTCAGCCACCCCGTTCGGAATGTACAGGTAGGCCAGACGCGTTGCGCTGCTGGTTGAACTGTCGGCTGCCCGCGCCGGTGTCTCCATGATGTCCAGCAGGGGAAGCGACACCGCAGCACCCAGCCCATGCAGCATGCTTCGACGTGAGATTCTCCACGCACCGGTGGTTCGTTTTTGATGGGTCGTGTGCTTTGGCATGCGGCCGCTCTCGCGATTGCTGTTTGACTTGGTGGTGGTTTTCTTACCGGGGAATCTGTTTCATTTGAAACGTATCGCTGCTGACGATCGCATGTACCAGTGATTGCAAGCGACGGTCGTTGTTCTGGACTTGCTGAAGGATGTCGGCGATGACCGACTCATCAAAGTATTCCAGTTGTCGACCGAGTGCATAGGTCATCATTTTGCGAGTGATCTGTTCAACCAACTGGTCACGCCGTTCTGCAAGCAGGGCATTCTGTAAACCTTTGAGGCCCTGGAATTGTGTGCCGCCGGGAAGCACGCCCCTGACATCAGGTTGTTTTCCCCGGCGTCTGGGTTGGTATCTGCCGAACCAGTCATATTGTTCGAGAGCAAATCCCAATGGGTCAATCTGTGAGTGGCAGGCGTAGCAATTCGGATTATTGCGGTGCAGTTCCAGCTTTTGGCGTTGGCTCAGTCCGCGTCTTTCGGCAACTCGATCATCGAATTCGCTGACGTTGGGCGGTGGTGGCGGAGGTGGAGTGCCTAGGAGTTCGGTTAGAATCCAGTTGCCACGAACGACTGGACTGGTTCGATTGGGGAATGAGGTGATGGCCAGGATGCTGCCTTGGCCCAGGATTCCGCTGCGGGGAGACGATTCCAGCGAGACGCGTCGCATGTCAGAACCCCGAACACCGTCGATGTCGTAATGCCTGGCCAGTTCTTCGTTGACGTATGTGTACTCGGCATCGATCAGTCGCTCGATGGGTTGATTGTCACGCAACAAAGATGAAAAGAACAATGCCGATTCCTGCTGCAGTGCCTGTACCAGAGAGTCGGTGGCCCAAGGATTGTCGATGGGGTCGCGTGGTGCGTGCGGCAGAGCACTGAAACCAAGCCACTGAGCGGCAAACAGTTCGCCCAACGTGCTGGCCTTTGGATCTGCCAGCATACGATCCACTTCAGCAGCCAGAACCTGTGGTTCACGAAGCGTTCCGCTGGTCGCGGTCAGGGTCAGTTGCTTGTCTGGCATGGATGCCCACAAAAAGTAGGACAGACGGTTGGCCAGTTCATGGTCGGATATGTGAAAGGCTTCTCCGCTTTGATTGCTTCGGTTTTTTTCATTGCGGAACAGGAAGCTGGGGGATACGAGAACAACTTCAATCACCTGCCCAAACGCCTCGAACGAGACTGCTTTGCCAGCGACCGAGGACGCCGGTTGGCCCGTCAGTTGGGTGTAGTACTGCAACAGCGGTGTCAATTCACTTGCCTGCAGCGGGCGGCGAAACGCCCGGGTTGTAAAGGTTGTGATCGCTTCGGCGGCTGTTCTGTTGCCCAGCAGTCGATTTCGCACCTCCTTCAATTCCGGCGTGCTTGCGACCTGTGGCATCGCTGCCTCGATGACTCTTTCTGCGGCGCCCAGATAGCGTTCCAAAATGACTGGTTGGATAAACAGGCTGTTCGCACTGTTGGCAAACCCGCTGGACGCCGTCAGTTCACGTGGGAACCTGTCGGCGGGCCGCAAGTCGAGCCCGAACAAGTCGCGAATGGTGTGGTTGTACTCTGCATGAGTCAGCCGGCGGGCATTCTCATAACCTGGCTGCCGAACGGTTTTGTAGTCGAATTTGTCAATTTGCTGCTCTAAAAATCCTGCTACCACCAGTCGGTCTGCGTCAGACATCGGTTCAGCGTCCGATGGCGGCATTGTCCGCATCCGAATTTGCTGGCTGACGTTCTGCCAATCGCGTCGATGGATCACCCATGGCTGATCAATGGCAAGTGCAATCAGGTTCAGGTCTCCTGATGGGGATTCATCTGAATGGCAGTCATGGCAATGACGTTTCAGGATTGGTTTGACGTGCTCGGCATAGGTCCAGTTTGCCGCTGCCAGAACTGTCTCGGCATCGACAGTGACGGGTGTCGGCAACTCCATGCTGAGGTCGCTTTTATCTTCGTCTTCAACATCGCCATTGGTTCCATTGGAATCACGATCCACGTTTCCGAGTTCACGATTCAGGTCTTCGAGTTCACGATTCAGGTCTTCG
>JAPKCI010000138.1 GCA_028823035.1 Rubripirellula sp. | reverse complement strand
AAAACCCTGTGCAATGTCAAAACCCTGTGCAATGTCAAAACCCTGTGCAATGTCAAAACCCTGTGCAATGTCATGGTGCTGAAATTCCCTGCGTTACCCTGCGCCAGCTTACCCGCGACCACCACTTGTGATCTGTCCTGACTGACATTGGATGCTTTGGCCCCTTTGATAGATATTTCCAAACCGTGGGCCATGCATCCATCGTCTTTGCTGCCGAACAGGGAAGATCTGACAACATTCGCCTTCCGCTAAATTCTCAGTCGATCTGCCGCAACACAGATATTGGCCTGAAGAACCTTCAACAGGAACTTCGTGATGACAGTCTCAAGAAACTGCAAAAACAAAAGCCTTCGGCGTCGAACCAGGACATGCTCCCTTTCGCTTAAGGCAGGCTCGTTACACCGAACTAGCAGTGGACTGTGCCAAATGAAATGTTGAGCAGTCTGTCAACACGGGAAAGAACATCACCTGATCGACTTCGGTACCTACGACGGCGTTGCCCGCGTGCACATCGAACCGCGCTGAATCGGAAATAAACAACTATCACGGAGTCGATATTTTCCCCTTGGGCGATGAGATCGTTTACAAGCCTGATGATTGGACGCTGCACGACATGAATCGTGAACAGGAGATACCCGACTTGGAATCGAATCGGTACGACCTTGTGGTTTCCGAGCAGGTACTTGGATATCTTCACAATCCACACATTGCGTTGTCTGAAATGTACCGGGTTTTGCGACCCAGGGGTCGGATGGTCCTGGGGGTTCCGGCGTTTCCTCCGGGGGGACATCTCATTCGCAGGCATGTTACCCCGGTCACTGACAAGCTGTTTGGCGTGAAGAAAATGCGCGGTCACGTTCAAGCATGGTGGAAAGGTGGTTTTATCAAATGGGTACGTGAAAGTTTCCCAGGGATTGGAATCAAAATTGAACGTGGATTCTGCATCATTTCCGGCGGGGCTCTTCGGCCTCTTGAGTACACCCACTGGTGGTGGCGAGCGAACCGGAAAACAGGACAGTTCGTACCATCGCTTTGCGTCGAAATACAAGTAGTTACGCCGAAGCCTCGTTCAGTGACTGAAGAAAATTCCGAATACCAAGACTCCCTCCGCGCAGCTTGATCAATCCGATCAAGCGGTGTACGGTTTCAAATAGCGAGCACCCAACTATAAAGTCGCCAGTTTAGCTAGTTGCTTTTCAGCAAGGTCGTCGATTTTGTGCTCACGGCGACCATTCTTGGACGATACAATGCGTTCAGTCTCACGTCACAGTTGGGACGAATTGCATACGTCGAATTAGAATCAACACACCCAGCCCAGCGATTGCTGAACGAAAGCAAAAGCATGGGCGGATATCGGGAAGGAGACAGCTCCATGCTCCGCGCCTCACTCATCTTGATCGTTGGATTCGCCTGTTCGGCGGGGCAAATATCTTGCCACGGACAAATGATCACGACCGCAGCGCCGTTCAACAACATCAGTAGCAGCTTCTTTGAAAACAACAGCATCAATTGGTCGTTGCGCGGCAAGAACTGGTTTGCGAACTCCGGCGGTGGACCGCTATTGCCTCCGTTTGGTGGAACGGCGGGTGGAACGGCGGTCGCTGGCGGGCTGTCGGGCGGATTTGGGTTTTCCGGTGGTGGTGTACGGGGCAGTCTGGGCTTCAACTTTGCTCAGGGAAGTACGCGATCAATCAGCAGCACGACTCCCTACTTGACGACCATGGACGGGTACCCAGGCAGCATTTCATCAGGCGTCCTGCAACCGTTTGTGACTGGTTATTTTCCGATTGTCGGAAACTACACCGCCGCCACAGCTCCCCTGAACTCATCACGGAGAGCAGCGGCAGAGATCAGCCAACAACAAGTCTCGAATCTCCGTCAGGCACAGGCAAAAAGGTACAACGGCAAGCTTGCGCAATACCTTCTGCGTGCTGAACAAGGAGAAGCCGCAGGAAACAAGCGAATGGCGAGAGCCAATTACCGGCTCGCGATCTCGATTGCCGCCGAACCACTGCGCAGTAAGTTGCAGCAACGTCTTGCACGCATGATGAGCGAGCCTGCCAAACCGACCAACGCTGACGACGGCAACTGATGGCCAACTTGTCGGCTCAAACTCGCTGATCACACGGCTTGCGGTGAAACAACCGCGGTAGCAGTGTGATTCCCTCATGAACGTGTACGAAACAGCGCCAACCTGTTGACTCACTTTAATAATCAGCTGAACGGACCTCCCATCTCATTCAGCAGATCCACGCGAGATGCCCGAAGGCCACAAAATCCACTTTCTAGCCCGCGAGCATCATGACCTGATCGGTGGTCAAGTGCTGAAGGTGACAAGCCCGCAGGGACGTTTTCGAGCCGATGCCCGCAAGGTCAGCGGCCGATGCCTCGATTCCGTTCTGGCCGTTGGGAAGCACCTTTTTTATGAATTTGAGAGTAAGACTATCGTGCATGTCCATTTGGGCAGATACGGAAAATTTCGGCAACGTGAGTCTCCCCCACCCAAGCCAGTGGGCCAGATTCGCATGCGGCTTGTGGGTCCCAATGCGACGATCGATTTAACGGGACGGACGACTTGCCGGGTGATTGATCCGTCGCAGCGGCAGGATGTTGTGGATCGACTTGGCCCTGACCCCTTGGCAGGCGGCAAGAAATCCGAGGTTTGGAAGAACATTTCCGAGCGGAATCAGCCCACCGGAGCTCTGCTGCTGGACCAGGCCGTGGTTGCAGGGTTCGGCAACATCTTTAGGGCCGAGGTATTGTTCGAAACAGAGCTCGATCCTCGCATCCCTGGAAAGTCCCTCTCTGAAGAATCGTTTGATCTATTCTGAAAATTGCTAACCAGATTGATGCGGGTTGGCTTGCGACATGGGCGAATCATCGCTGTGACGGCCCGAGAGGCAGGATTGCCGCTGGCTAAGGTCCCCGATAATCGCAGATTCAGGGTTCATGGCCGGACGGAGTGCCCTCTGTGTGGTCAAACCATCTCGTCCATCGAAGTTGCAGGAAGGCGGTTCTACGTCTGCGAATCGTGCCAGACTCGAAAACGTTAGACTTAGAGAACAAGCAGCGACCTGCTGAACAGCGTGCGAGGCCCCGGTCTCGCAGTCCCGGCAAGCGATATTGACTCGTGGCGCCACTTTTCGAAGCACAGAAAAGTGGCTCGCCACTGCCAAACAAGTTGGTGCCCGGTATTGTTGGATTCCCTCTGACGCGCTAGCCTTGGGATCTCGTGAAGCATCGAACCAACCCTACCAAGCGTTTGAAGGCCTTTGATGTCCGCATTCTGCGCACACCCATTCTTGGCGTCTCTGCAATTGCTCGCCTCCAGCATGGAGGAAACTCCGATCACCCCTGCCTCCCCCTGGGTGATGCTGTTGTTTGCAGCCATCATGCTTGCGACCTACATCGGAGTTGCGATTGAACCGCTTCACAAAACCGTAGCAGCTCTCTGCGGAGCGGTCGTTTTGATTGCTCTGTCCCTCTTCCTGGGTCTGTTTCAATACGAAAAAATCTACGACATACTGGAAGAGGACCTCAATATTTTCGGGGTCATCATCGGCACGGGTATTCTGGTCGATGTCGTTGGCAAGAGTGGCCTGTTTCACTTCCTCAGCATGTGGATTGTCCGATTCACCGGTGGTCGAGCCTCGACACTATTCCTGACGTTGTGTGTGATCACATTCCTGTTCGTCGCCGTACTGACAATTGTCCCCGCAATGCTGATCCTCAGCTCGCTGGTTTTGGTCATTTGTCGATCACTGAACTACAAGCCTGTTCCGTTCTTACTGAGTGTTGCGATCTGTGCCAACAGTGGGGCAATCGCAACCTTTGCCAGTGGCCTGCCAAACATCATGATTGGTACTGCTGCTGGCATTCCCTATGCCCAGTTTCTGATAGTTTCCCTGCCTTACGCATTGACCAGCCTTCTGATCGCGATCATTGGCCTGAGAATTTTCTTCCGTAAGGATCTTCCCTGGAAACAAACTGCCGAAGAGCAGGCATTGCTTCGTGAACAAATCGAAACATTTGACCCTTGGGCGATGGTAGAAAACCGAATGGTGCTGCTGCGGAGTGGCGTGATCCTGCTGGCAACGGTGCTGGGCTTCGTATTTGCGCAGCAGTTGGGTGTCGGCATGGATTTCATCGCCATGGTCGGCGCGACAGCAGCCCTGCTGTTTGCCGGGAAAGGCGTTGAGGATGCGATTCAAAAAGTGAACTGGACCGTCATCATGTTCTTCATGGGACTGTTCATTATCATTGGTTGCGTCAAACAGACGGGAGCCCTCGCTTGGGTCGCTCAGCAGGTCATCGCATTTTCTGGTAATGAAATGTCATTGCTGTTGCCATTGCTGGGGATTTTTTCTGCCGTTGCCAGTTCCATCGTCGATAATATCCCGGTGGCGGCGACCTTGATTCCAATCGTCCGTGACATTTCCAGCACCGGGGTTCCCGCCGAACCGTTATGGTGGACCTTGATTATTTGCTGCAATCTAGGTGGAAATGGTACGCCCATCGGATCGATTTCGTGTGTCATTGCCATTTACGCATTGAAACGAGAAGCAGGAGAACGTGTCGGATGGGGAATGTTCATGAAACTTGGCGGCACGATTATGTTGTTCCAGGTCATCGGGGCCATTCTGTACTTAAGCTTTATCTATTATCAGGGCTGGATTCCCTCTCTTGCTGGACACTGATTTCGTCTGACTGCCCGCGCACGGGGAATAGCTGCAATACGAATTTGGGAAGGTTGAGCGTGCCCTCAATAACCACACAGCGTCGTGTGCTTCCCCATGTTCAAACGAGTCGTTGAACTGGAATCAAATCCATACAATCCTGTGACTGCGGGACTATTGAAAGCGAGAAACATGAGCACAGGTTCAGAATCCAATGAACTCGATCGCGAAGTCGATGCATCGATGCGGATGTTCGAAAAGGCCCAGATTGGGCCCGCGGCTTCGCTGACTCCCATAACGCCCTCACGGATTCTCGTGGTCCTGGACGGTTCGTCACAGGACGATAACAGTGTCGCTTCTGCAATTTTCCTGAGGGAACAGTTCAATACGGAAACGTTGGTGCTGGATGCCCGGGATGGCAAAACCGAAGAAGACGTCGACTTGGCCGTCACGCGTGCCACTGAAATCCCTGGGGGCCGTCCGATTCAACGTCAGGATGGCGATTCCTATGACGTGATCCTGGCTGCCTTGAAAGATCATGCGGTCGATCTGTTGGTCTTACCAAGCCCGTATGGTCGATCCTTCGAAAACGTAGGCACTGACAGTGCTGGCACGGTGATGGACGTGCTTCTCTCACGTTGTCCAATCCCGATGATCGTCATGCGGCGTGACGATCAACAACTCCGTGATTGTGTTCGGCACATCGAAATGGTGGTTGGTAGCGAGTGCGAAGTCGAATCAAAAGCAGCAGCTTGGAGCTTTGGCCTGGCAGAGAAATCCTCCAAGATCAACCTGAATCTGGTGTTGGAACAAGAACAGTTCGAAAACATTCGGTCGATCGTTGAGGCGATTCAACCCGAAGCCACTCTTCAGCCAGAGCAATTCAGCGAGGCATTGGCCAAAACCCACCACGCACTTCACGGTGCCATGGCCAAGACAGCAGCAACACTGGGTATGACTTACGAACTGCATCCCATCGCTGGAGAGATCGCTCCACCCAGTTCGCTTGACGAAGCAAAAAAATTGCTGCTCGTGCTGCCATTGGAAGTCGACGACCGATTTGGCCAGGGGTTTGTGCAAGATCGCATCCGCCGTAGTCCCCATCCCATCCTGATCGTGTCAGGGCATGTACGCGAAACAAACTAGCCGCCTTCGACAACCACTGACGGTCTGGCTTGAACGGGCAGGAAACCTCTGATGACTTCGTTTGCACTCGAACCGATCTACGGCTCGCTGTTATTAACCATGGCAGTCGCTGCGATCACAGTTGGAGTCATCGTGACCGTCACGCCGCCAACCGAGAACCAGACTCAGAGGCGGTGGCTGATCACGCTCCGGCTGTTAGCAGCAGCAATGCTGTTGCTGGCTGCCTTTCGACCAGCACTTTTTCGCACCGATAACGAGTTGGCTGAAGCCGCGCTGATTGTTGCCGTTGATACTTCCCGAAGTATGACCCTGCCCGATAGAGAGGGCAGTACACGGTGGGAAACGCAAACCACCGTTTGGAGAACTCTGGCAGACAACCTGTTGGGGCTCGATGACCAGCTGGACATTCGTCTTTTGACCTATGATTCTGATGCCCGATCCGTGGCATCGCCCGCCATCACCTCTCTCGATTCAGAACTGCCGAATGGTAAATCCACGAACATTTCTTCCGCAGCGTTGGTTGCCATTCAATCGGCAGAGGGGCAACCCATCGCAGGCATCGTCCTGGTCGGTGACGGCACCCAAACGTCACCGCTGGTCGGCATGGGAGCGCAACGGGTGGTCGAAACGCTTGACTCCCTGGGCGTGCCACTTTGGACGGTTCCAATCGGGCCCGCTGGTGGCGCATCCGCTTTGCGTGATGCAGCGATCGATACATTACCGGAAAGCTATCAGCTATTTTCCGGGAACGAATTTGGCGTTGATTTCCAACTAACCACACGAGGAATGGCAGGGATCAATGTTCCTATTCGAATTTCCTGGATCGATTCCAACGGACAACAGTCCGAGATCGCCAGCCGAAAAATCGTCCCCTCAAATGCCACGGAAATCACCCCGGTCAGCATCCCCCTGCTGGCCCCGGAACCAGGCACCTACCGACTCAGAGTGGAAGCAGTACCTCAGGACAAAGAATTGATCACGACGAACAACGCACAAGTCGCGTTCGTTGAGGTTCGCGAAGGTGGAGGCAGGATTCTCTATCTGGAAGGAAATCCACGCCTCGAACAAGCATTCCTGAGGCGATCTTTACGCCGCTTTCCTGATCTGGATTTGGATTACCGATGGATCCCTCGGGATACGGTGGATCGCTGGCCTGTCGACTTGGATGGTGTCTTTGAACCGGGCCGCTACGACATTTACATCATCGGGGATCTGCACGCCGATGCGCTGGGCGAACAACAGTTGCGACAACTCGCGAATGCGGTAGGAAAAGGTGCCGGACTGCTGACTCTGGGTGGATCGCATGCTTACGGAGGCGGTGGTTATGCCAATTCGCCCTTAGCCGAAGTGCTACCAGTTCAGATGGATGCGCGTCGAGCTCGTCCCGCAGGATCAATCTCCCCTGCAACCGGCAGCCAACTCGATCCCCCACTCAAATCCAAGCTCTCACACACGCACCCCATCACTGATCTGGGAGGGGATGACCCGTCCGTTACGTGGAACGAACTTCCCCCGTTGCTTGGTGCCAATCGACTGATCGGACCCAAAATCGCACCCGGTGTGCAAGTACTTGTGGAATCGGAAACCGGTGACCCTTTGATGGTCACCGGCGAATACGGCAGCGGACGAACCACCGCAATCGCGTTTGACTCTACATGGCGATGGTGGCGAACCGGACGAAGTGAAATACACCGTCGATTCTGGCGGCAACTGGCACTATGGCTGCTCGCTCGCGAGAATAGTGCAGACGATCAACTGGTGATCTCCATGGATGCTCGACGATTCTCAATGGATCAACCTCCCGAATTTCGTGCTGAGATACAGACGCCGAACAGTCAAACAAACTTGCCGGAACTGATTGCCGAAATTGTGGATTCAACAGGAACTGCCACCCCGTTGAATATCAGCACCGAGACTGGCAGTGACCAGTCACCAACAGCATCCAAAGCTATTCGCGGCCGCATTTCCAAACTGCCGGTCGGTTTTTATCGCCTTCGTGTCCAGCCCAGTGTGCCACGCGAGTCATTGAAACCAGAAGAACTGTCGTTTCAAGTGATTGATGAGAGTCTTGAGTTGGCCCAACCAATGGCTGACCCCGTCTATCTGAAACAACTTGCCGAAATGACCTCCGATCACGGTGGCGCTGCTTTCTTGCCAGATGAAATCGATCAGTTGATCGCCACCATCAAACAACGTCGCAGCCTGGCCGAAACACCGGTCATCGAAAGATACCGACTGGGTGACGGTCCGTTGACAGGCTGGCTGCTGTTCGGCCTGTTTGCCGGCGCGCTGTCGACCGAGTGGTTACTGCGAAGGCAATGGGGCCTCGCATAGATAACCACCCCGGATACCGCGAGCAAGCTTCGAACAAGCCTCAAAAGCGGGCAGCATCATGCAGATCCGAAAGCTCCTCGGCACTCATTTTCTGGACCTCTCGATCATAGGTCATCAACCCATTTACCTCGCCTTCGACATCCGTGGTCTGCGTATATACGCCGGCCGCCACCCCTCTGCGACGAAGCTTCATCAGCTCTTCGAATGATCGAAGATACCTCTGCTTGTAATCTTTCAGGGTGACGGGCAGATCCCCATAACCCCAATTCCGCATTCCTGGATTCCATTGGTGGCCTGAGACCACGTAACCATGGCCACCAAACTCGCCCACCACTTTCACGTAATTGTTGAATCGCTGATCCTCGAAGGGAAACATTGGTTCCGGATAATTGTGCCGATCAACCACATCACCAACCGGAAAGAAATTACCGCCGCTGGCAATGTTCAACAGCCTTGTCACATCCAGATTTTCCATCGCCTGCCCGATCTGAACAGTTTCGTGCTGGCCCCAGCGTTCATTGAATGGCACCCACATCACGATGGATGGATGATTGCGTAAACCATTGACCATGGCTTTGAGTTCCTTCATGAACTGGTCGTGCTGTTCGACAGGCCAGGTATCCTCCACCGGATGGGGTGCCAGTTTGCTCCAAAAGGGCCTGCCACCAGTGCTCGGCATATCCTGCCAAACCATCATGCCCACGCAGTCACAATGGGCGTAAAAACGACGAGACTCGACCTTGATATGTTTTCGAATCATGTTGAACCCCGACTTCTTCAGGTAATCAACATCGAATCGCATTGCCGCGTCACTCGGAGGCGTCAACAGTCCGTCCGGCCACCAGCCTTGATCCAGTGGGCCGTAATGGAAAATCACCTTGCCGTTGAGCGTCATTCGAATCTGCCCCGCTGGTCCCCGTTTGACTCCGACTTCTCGCATCGCCGCGTAAGATTCGACACGATCGATCAGAGTCTCGCCATCAAACAATTCCATCGTGATGCCATACAGATGTGGTTGCTCGGGAGACCACAACTTTGCATCGGGAATCTGCACGCTCAGAGCAGAGTCAGCAGTACCCACAATCCGATCTCCGTCACGCACTGTGATCCGGATGCGTTCTCTTTCCAAAGCAACACCTTGCAGCGTGGGCAATACACGAAGAGTACCCTCCGCGATTCGTGGTTTCATTTTCACCATTCGAAAATGCCGATTGGGAACATCCTCTAGCCAGACAGTCTGCCAGATTCCAGAAACTCGGGTGTAGTAGATACCTTTGGGCTTCAGAGACTGTTTGCCTAGCGTCTGAGATGGCGCCGTCGCATCGACTACCCTGACCACCAACTCGTTGTCATCCGGACGCAATGCTTCAGTAATATCGAATTTGAAGGGATCACTGCTGCCAGTGTGGGAACCGACCTCGGTGCCATTGAGATAAACAGTGCAAGCATAATCGACCGCCTCGAAATGCAGGTGTGTTCGATGCCCCTCAGGAGTCTGGTGGCTCAGTCTCTTTCGATACCAAAGCGTCTCATCTGGAGCGAGAAAACGACGTACACCGCTCAGAGCCGATTCGACCGGAAACGGCACCAAAATGTCGCCTTCATAAAGCTGGGGGATGCGATCTGACTTGTTGATTCCGTATTGCCACAGACCATTAAGGTTCTTCCAGTTTTGTTCGCGGCGGAACTGGGGACGAGGATATTCCTGCCACGCATTCTGCGGAGTCACTTGCTTCCCCCATCGCGTCATCATCGCGTCGGGAGGTACTTTCCACTCGGCAGTGGCAGTCGAAACCACAAATGCCAGCAAGAAACCGTAAAACATCCTCATGACTCTTGCACCTACAAAAAGACCACACGTTACTCTCAGCGAGTGCTGAGCACATTGGACACACTGGTTTCACTGCACACTGGTTTCACTGCACACTGGTTTCACTGCACACTGGTTTCACTATTCAGATCACGGAAACGGTAGATCCCGTTGGGCTCGGATCACAAACGGAATCTCAAACAATCGACTGACCTGTAGGCGACGTACCGCGATTGCGACGCAACTGCCCGCAGGCAGCATCAATGTCATCTCCCTTGCGTTGGCGGAACTTCACATTCACGCCACCCGTTTCGAGAATCTGGCGAAAGTCGGCAATGGATGATCTGCTGGGAGTCGAATACGGAAGTCCTTCTACCGGATTATAGGGAATCACGTTCAGCAAAACCGTGCGATGTCGTAACAGTTTTGCCAACTGCCTGCCGTGGTCGACGGAATCATTGACACCACGAAGCAGCACGTATTCAAAAGTCAAACGGCGCCCGGATTTTTCAAAGTAACGATCTGCTGCATCCAAAACCTTGTCGATGCCGATCTTTTTGTTGATCGGAACAAGCTCACTTCGCAATTGATCATTGGGCGCATGCAAACTGACCGCCAAGTTGTAAGGCGTTCCATTATTTGCCAAGCGGTCGATGGCGGCAGGCAAGCCCACTGTACTGATCGTGATCCGTCTCGGACTGATACCCAACCCATCAGAACTGCGGGCGATATTCAAAGCACCCAGCACCCGATCAAGGTTGGCTAGTGGCTCTCCCATTCCCATCATCACAATGTGGCTCAACCGTTCGTCCTCCCCCAAGCGTGCTTGCAACAGCAACATTTGCTCAAGGATCTCACCCGTCGTCAGATTACGGTCAACACCGTCAAGACCACTGGCGCAAAAGACACACCCCATGGCACAGCCAACCTGACTACTGACACAAATGCTCCTCCGCAATCCATCTCGCAACAACACACATTCCACCTCACCGCCATCGGGAAGCCCAATCAGCAGTTTGTCTGTGCCATCGCTGGATTGAACGACTGCGGACGGGGAAGTCACCAACACCCGAAAGGCTTCGTCCAACTGCGATCGCAGGGTCTTGGGCAAGTCACTCATTTCCTGAAAATCGGAAACACGACGCTGAAAAACCCAATGGATGATCTGTTTGGCCCGAAAACCGGGTTGCCCCTGGTCGACCAGCCACTGTTTCAAATCGTCTTCGGAAAGGTCCAACAAATGCCTGCGAGGATCCCCCGAGGGGACTGCTTGCAAAGGAACTCCGGAATCAATAACGGGCAGATTCACAGTAAGGCAACACATGTTAAAAGTAGCGAAACAGCGATCATTTTCTCAACTCCAACATCAATCCGACTCCAGCCAGTCAATCAGGCGACTCGGCAACGAGTGGTCAATGCCTTAATTTGTGTGAGAGATCGTGACCGTTCCCTCCGCCGCTGAGTGTAACCTCCCCATGACAAATATCGAAGTCAACACTGACAACGCTTTACAACGATTCCTAACCATCACCTCGATCCCAGGCCGAAGTGGCGACGAAGCTGCGGTGGCTGCCCAGATTGTCGAGATTCTGCGTGAAGCGGGGATCACTGATTCACAGTTCGAATTCGATGGTGCCGAGACCCGTACGCGAATCGATGGCAATTGCGGAAACTTGATTGTGTCGCTCCCAGGGAACGGATCTGGCTGCAGAACGCTGTTATCAGCACACATGGACACTGTGCCGATCTGCATTGGCAGCCAACCGGTAGTAGAAGGTGACCAAGTGCACAGCAGCGCCCCCACCGGCCTGGGTGCTGACGACCGGGGGGGATGTGGGGCGATCCTGACTGCGATTGTGGAACGAGTCAAACAAGGAGACAAAAATTTTCCACCCGCTGTAATCAGCTTCCTCGTGCAGGAAGAAATTGGACTTGAGGGGGCCCGTCACCTGGATGTGGCCAAGGTTGGACCGGTAGATCGCGCCTTCAACTTCGACGGTGGCACCGTTGAAAAACTTACCATCGGCGCCATTGGGGGCGAGCGAATGTCGATCAAAGTCACTGGCATCCCTGCGCACGCTGGTGTAGCGCCAGAAGAGGGTGCCAGTGCCATTGTGATGGCCGCCCGCGCGATCGCCGATCTGGATGCCCGAGGCTGGCTGGGAAAAGTGCAACAGGGCGATGAAGCAGGCACAGCCAATGTGGGTGTCTTTCAGGGCGGCGAAGCGACCAATGTCATCACACCCGAAGTGACCCTGCGTGCCGAAGCCCGCAGTCACAGCGCAGAAATGCGGACACAAATCGTCAGCGAAATCAGGCAGGCGTTTGAACGGGCAGCAGCGGAAGTCACTAATCATCAAGGTGCCGCTGGCTCAGTCGAATTCTCCTCGAACGTCGACTATGAATCCTTTGCTCTCGCAGAAGATCATCCGTCAATCTCAGCAGCAAGTGAGGCTGTTCGCGTTATCGGTCGAGAACCGTTTTCCGAAATCTCGAACGGTGGACTTGATGCCAATTGGCTATTCCGACTGGGCATCGAATCCGTCACCCTCGGCTGCGGCCAACGTAACATTCATACAGCTGACGAACGATTGGTCATCGCTGATTATCTGGATGCCTGTCGGATCGCCACGTGGCTGATCACGGAAGGTGCCTGACATGAAAGATGACGACGAACTCTGTCTTTGCTTTCACGTGACCAAACGAAAGGTAATGCAGTTCATTCGTGTTAATCAACCCGGCGTTCCGAGCCAACTGTCGGAGTGCTTCGGTGCGGGGACGGGATGTGGCTGGTGCAGACCTTTCTTGAAACGCCTGATGGAACAGACAGACGATGATTCCATGTCGTTGCCCGACTCGGAAGCTTATGCGTCCAGCAGGCGGGAATATCGCAAAAAGAAATCGTGAGCAGCCTAACCCACGGCCCAACCCACACTGTCACCACGCCCACACTGTCACCACGCCAATTCCGTGGGAAAGAACTCGTCTATCAGTTCCAGGTAAAACGGCTTCAGTCTCTCGACGTCTGGCCGCGAGTCGCTCTTGGAGTACAGATCGTAGGGATTGAACTTTCGGACCCACTGGAATAGCCGGTGATCCTGATCGCTGAACAGGTGCTGATACGCGTTTTCACGGTGGCCGGGATAGAACGAATGGTAGCGGATCATGTACTGTGCCTCGGCAGGCAAGTGAGCCTTTGTCACGTGATATAAATACTCGTCGTGTCCCCATGACATCATGACTTGATCCAGACCCGCATGGGCCTCATAGATGCCTGACTGCGTGGAGTAGACAGGGTGACCCCAATCGGGATTGAGTCGAAAGAAGTCGTGATAAACGATGCTCGACGAATGGGCGCATCCGACGGGAAACGTATCACCGACGACAGCCCACTGAGGCTCACCAAACAAACATAAAATTTTTCCCAAATCATGAATCAGTCCCGTCAGAATGAACCATCGGGGATGTTCGTCGGCTCGAATCGCTTCAGCAGCCTGAACCAAATGCTCGATCTGTGACAATTCGGTATCGGGATCACTGTCATCTACCAAGGTGTTCAGAAACTCCATCGCCTCCCAGATTCCCATCTGCTGTCGGTTCAATGACAGAAACTCATCCCGTTTCTGCTTCACAAACTCGACCGTCTGGTACTGATGATTTAGTCGATAAAACTCTTTGACCGTCGGGCGGGCTTCAGCCTCATAGTCCCGGAACGCCTGTTGGGATCTATCAGTCTGGGACTCTTTTTGCGGTGCTGGATATCGCCGAGGTAGATCGCTTTCCCATTGATCTGGGCCGGCCATTGGATTCTGCTCATCCATGAATATCAATTCGCACACACAATGATTGGAACGGCGACTTAAACGCCGGCAACCTCGGCTGCCTTGTAAACAACTTTGGCACACTTGAAACCGAGCCGCTCGTAGAGTCGGATTGCCGCCGTATTGTCGGTCGTCACCTCAAGATACATGCGTCGCAAACCGGCCTCACGAAAGCCACGCGCTGCCCGACAAAGCAGAACCGAACCGAGACCGCGGCTTCGATGGGCAGGATCAATCCCCAGATTTTGGACAGCTCCCCAGCCTTCGAATTGCAAACCCTGAATCGTTCCAATCGGTTGCATTGTCCCCGTTTCACAATCGTGATAACGGCACAGCCATGTTGCCTCGGGTACAAAACCTGCCCGCGACGTGATTTCTCGCATCAATTTCAGACAACCATCTCTCCGTCCGAGACATGGAAATACATTGGCGTCCAACTCGCAACGAAAACTCTGAAACTTGGCGGTAGCATGCTCGCGAATCAGATCGGTTGAATACGGCACCAAGTCATAACCTGGCGGCACCGGCGCCGACTCTGGCACAGAGTGTGTCAGGTCGTAATCCATTCGAAATCGCTTGAAATAAGTCAGTCCCATCCCAACCACCAGAAAAGTCTTGTTCTCTCTAGTTTAGCACACGACTTAGAACCGACTCGCTTCAGAGTACTCAGATAACGGCAAGCCAGGTCCCGAACGCCGACAGAACCCGATGCCGCTACCGCACCACGCAAGCCTGCTCACCGCAGCCTGCAAAACCGTTAGACAAACTTCGCCTAATTATCGCATCCTAAATGAACTGGACTAGTTTTTGGGTACTCAAACATTTATATTTGATTGACCATAAAGCGTGAACCGATTTTCGCTTTAACCTGTTCTTATCAAAAGGGTTCCCCCCGTTGAAACCAACCGATCACCCCATCAATCCCCGTTTTCGGCTGTTCGTGGTTGTCATTCCAGCCATGCTATTGCTTTGGCTGGCGGTCACTGCGGGCTGCAATCGCCCTGCAATAACCAGTGGTAAGCGAAGCGGGAAACCGCAAATCATGACCACAACAGGAATGGTCCGAGACATGGTGCAGGCGTTGGTTGGTCCCGATGCAGACGTCAAAGCGATCATGGGCCCGGGTGTTGATCCTCACCTCTACCAGCCCTCCCGCGGCGACTCGATTCAACTGCTGCAGGCCGATATCGTGGTCTACAACGGCTTGCATCTGGAGGGTCGCCTGGGTGAGGTTCTCGAAGCACGATCTGAGACCAATCAAGCCACCATCGCGGTCGCTGAAACTCTGTCACCTGATCAACTGCTCGACGCCAATGCCGGTCTTCATGACCCGCATGTATGGATGGATGTAGCGTTATGGAAGGATGCGGCAGTCAACGTCGCAAGTGAATTGGCGGACCGCATGCCAGAGCATGCTGAATCGATTCTGAAAAGAGCGGCCGATCTGGAACAGGAACTCAATGACCTCGACCAATGGGGAGAGGCGACGATTGCGTCGATCCCGGATTCTAAACGTGTACTGGTAACAGCACATGATGCCTTTCAGTACTTCGGCAAACGATATGGTGTTGAGGTGCATGGAGTTCAGGGAGTTTCGACGATCAGCGACGCGGCGATCAGCGACGTCAACCGCCTGGTGAATCTGATTGTCACCCGGCAGGTACCGGCTGTCTTCTTTGAATCGAGCGTTTCCCCAAGGCAAGTAAAAGCGATCGTCGAGGGGGCACGACAACAGGGACTCGACGTATCGAGTGACTCAACACTGCTAAGCGACAGCATGGGCGCCGACGGAACACCCGAGGGCACCTATGTCGGAATGATGCGATATAATTTTCGGACCATTGCGGAAGCGTTGGGAGGCAAGGCAGCCGCAGGTACCGCCGCAAATGCAAACACAGGCGCAAATGCAAACACAGGCGCAAAGGCAAACACAGGCGCAAA
>JAPKCI010000438.1 GCA_028823035.1 Rubripirellula sp. | reverse complement strand
GGAAGCCTATGGGTATAGATCATCCGGTCAGCTGGATTCGAGAATTCGAAGGCGGGCGTTTTTTCTACACCGAACTAGGACATGAGGTTAAATCTCTGAACACCAAGTTCGGCCACCAACATCTTATTGAAGGGCTGCATTGGATCATTAAATCCAACAGCAAAAATAAATAGAGCGGACAATGTCTTGCGTATTCTATTTTTGGGGAATAGAGGGAGCAGATACAAACGGCACTTATAATTAGAGCAACCCACTCCACCACTTGAACGCCGCAAGGAAATGAAACACCTCCTTCTCGCAACAATCGCAGCTGTGTTTTTTGTGGGACCCACCGGATCGCAGCTCAGGGCTGCCGACAGGCCCAACATCATTCTGATCTTCATTGACGATATGGGGTGGAAGGATGTCGGCTGCTATGGCAACGATTTCATTGATACGCCACACATCGACCAACTGGCAGCTGATGGAATGCGGTTCACAGATTCCTACGCTGCTGGAGCCGTCTGCTCGCCAACACGATGCGCAGTGCAGTCCGGCCAGAATCAAGCGCGAATTGGAATCACAGCGCATATCCCCGGGCATTGGCGGCCGTTCGAACGTGTGATCACTCCGCTGACCACCATGGCGCTGCCGCTCGATACGATCACGGTCGCTGAAGCGTTGAAGACGTCCGGCTATTCGACGGGGTACGTTGGGAAATGGCATCTCGGCAACGGTCCGCAGTTTCAGCCGGATCATCAGGGCTACGATTTCTCGGTCGTCATCGGCGGCCCGCACCTGCCTGGCAGGTATCGTGTGCAAAGTCCCGGCGTTCAGAAGCCAAGGCCTGGGCAATACCGGACGGAGTTTGAAGCGGATCTCTGCACTGAATTTGTGACGAAGAACAAAGACAAACCCTTCTTCTTGATGCTTTCCCCCTTCGCCGTTCATATTCCATTGGGAGCAATGTCCGCCAAGGTGGACAAGTACACAAAAAGGGCGGCAGATACAAAACGGGAGTTGCCGCACCCGGTGTACGCAGCGATGGTCGAACATTGCGACGATATGGTAGGACGCATCGTAAATACCGTTGAAAAAGCCGGCCTCACCAAAAAAACAATGATCGTCTTTACTTCTGACAATGGAGGCCTGTATCGACGCTACGATTATCAAGAAGAGGCTGACGACAATGTCTCCAGCCAGGCTCCACTGAAAGGCGAAAAGGGCTCCCTCCACGAAGGCGGCGTTCGCGTTCCCTTGATTGTGAAATATCCCCCGGCCGTAAAACCGGGCACGATTTGTTCGGAGCCAACGATCAGCTATGACTTCTACCCGACCTTTGTCGATCTTGCCCATGGAAAACTACCCGTCGGGCAAACGATTGACGGGCTAAGCCTGAAACCGCTGCTTGCGGATTCCACTGCCAAGTTGGCGCGGAATGCGCTCCACTGGCACTACCCACACTACCACCATGATCGCCCCGCCAGCAGCATTCGTGAGCGTGACTGGAAGCTGATCGAATACCTTGACGGAACTGGCGACGTCGAGATCTATAACCTTGCCGAGGACCTTGGCGAGACGAAAAACCTCGTCAAGCAACGCGCTGGTCGCGTCGCAGACCTTAAGAAAAAACTGCATCAATGGCGTCAGCAGGTGACTGCTCGCATGCCCTATCCGAATCCGCACTACGATGAGAAACGTGCTGGGGAGTGGTGGAGGATGCGAACCGGTCGGCCCGTCGACAGTGGCGGGCGGAAGCGGTTTCCGCCGACAGAAAAGTAACGTT
This sequence comes from Rubripirellula sp., assembly GCA_028823035.1. GTDB lineage: Bacteria > Planctomycetota > Planctomycetia > Pirellulales > Pirellulaceae > Rubripirellula. The sequence goes on along the minus strand of JAPKCI010000438.1, from coordinate 1,684 downwards.
AGTAAATTCTCGCCTACAGGTCACCAAACTTAAAGATCCGTTACTCAATGAAACATCCGAAAGAATCTATGAAACAAAAAATAGTTATCACCCTTTGGACCGCGCTTTTCCTCTTCTGCGCTTTCACCGTATCTGCTGCACCTGAAGGAAAGGACAACGCCCGACCGCAGCACAAGTGGCGCGTGCAACAACTCCACAAGGACAACAACGAAGGCATCGCTGTCGGCGATATCAATGGGGACGGCAAACCCGACATTACCTCCGGCGAATTCTGGTATCAGGCCCCCGACTTTAAGCAACTGCCCCTCCGCAAGATCCTGCCCTTCGGAGCCGACTACATGCAGAACAACTCCGAGCACCTTTACGACATGGACGGGGACGGTGATCTCGACGTCCTCTCCGGCGCGTTCACTCTTAAGAACGTTGACTGGTTCGAAAACCCGGGTGTCGGTAACTATGACAAGGGACTCTGGCCCGTTCACCAACTCGTCGATACCGGCACCGGCAACAACGAAGCGACCTTTCTCCAGGACATCGACGGGGACGGAACACCCGAGTTCATTGAAAATTCATGGAACCCGAAGAATCCCATGCAGATCTTCCGTCTCATCCGTGGCGACAACGGAAAAGTCTCAGCCAAAAAGCATATCGTGTCCCAGAGCGGCAACGGCCATGGTCTAGGCTTCGGCGACCTCAACGGCGACGGCCGGCAGGACATCGTTTTTCAATCAGGTTGGTACGAACATCCTGCAGCCGGACTGTTCTCCGGACCGTGGAAGTATCACCACGATTTCGACCTCCCCCACGCCAGTTGCCCCATTATCATCCTCGACCTCAATCGCGACGGCCGGAACGACTTGATCTGGTCCGACGGCCACAGCTACGGACTCTACTGGCACGAACAACTCACGCCTCAATCCGACGGGACAACCACCTGGCGTCAGCACCTGATCGACAAGAACTTTTCCCAGGGCCACGCACTGGCCTGGGACGATGTTGACAACGACGGACAGCCAGAACTCATCACGGGCAAACGCTACTACGGCCACTCAGGCAGAGACGCCGGTGCACACGACGATATCACCGTCCAATACTACAACTGGATTTCCAAGACCCGAACCTGGACCAAGCATCTGATCTCGACGGCTCCCGCAGGAAAAGGACCCGGAATCGGCCTGCAGATTCGTGTCCACGACCTCGACGGCAATGGCTGGAAAGACATCATCGTCCCAGGGAAAAGCGGGACGCACATCATCTGGAATGACAGCAAGTAAAGACTCGACGAGATCACGGCTACAAGACGAGTGAAGAATTGAAAGCTGAAGGGAAAATGAAACAACCTCTACGGCAACAGTTAAAACAGCGACAATGCGTAAAGAAACTCACACTTCGCTTAACGTACCGGTGCTGCCGCCGAAGCTTTCAGTCTCCACTCCGAGTTTGTGAAGCATGCTGAGGTATAGGTTGGAGAGCGGCAGCTCGGTGTAATCCATTTCAGCACGCCAACCGGCATCTGTGCTGATGCCGGAAGTTGACTGATGGTTTTTGTTGCCCTGCCCGTACTTGAGGTATTGACCGTGCTTGAAGCCCATGTTGCGGCCGCCGACTAAGAGCAACGGGTAGTTGCGCGAGAGGTGGAAGGCGCTGGAGGCGGAGCCGAACAGGAGTGCGGTGTTGTCGAGCA
>JAPKCI010000437.1 GCA_028823035.1 Rubripirellula sp. | reverse complement strand
AGAACCTTCGCGAAGCCGGACGCGTGATGCTCCAGTGGATTACCCGGCGGCGGAAGAGATTTCGTATTCAGTTCGAAGGATGCCGCGCGGGCAATCAATGCGCGAGTCTGAGCATCCAGCGAGTCCTGTGCGTTCGATAACGCGGAAATGAAAACAAAGCCCAGAGTCAGCGCGTAAGTTCTTAACATCTGCGGATCCTTCAGAATTACAAAGCGTCGCGGCTCATGATTGTAATACAGAATGAACACAAGCATCAAGCAACTGGGAATCATGTGATTCCCGCTACTTGGTGGCGTAGGCTTCCAGCTTGCGATCCGCAGCTTTTCCTGGAACGAGACAAGCTGGAAGCTTACCCCACTTTTAAAAGCTGATTAGCCCCGATCGCGATCCACCATGACCGTAACTTTAGCGCTGTGCACTGCCTGCCGAATCGGATCACGCGTTTCACGCAGGTTCAAAAGTTTGACTTCAACGCGTTGGCCGTTACACAGTTCCAACTGCGTGCTTTTGCCGATATTAAGGTCGACGACGCGCACAAGGGGCTGCTGCGGTGCAGCCCCTTGCTTTTGCCCGTTACCCTCGTTTCCAGCTTCGCTTTGCAGAAACGCGATCAGGTCCCGCAGTTCGCGAATCGTCAGCAAGTCCACCAGACCGCTGGGCATGAAAGACACGTTGGAATCCACCATCGATTCGACGTCACCGCGGTCGAACGTGCGAGTCTGCCCGTTGGCATCACGGATTTGCTCCTTCGTGTACGAGCGCAATCGAATACCGGTAAAGACTCGGCCATCGTTCAGCAGGATTGTGCGGGGCTGGTATTCCGGTGCAATGTCACCGCTGGGGTTAAGGACGGATTTGAGCAGCCGTTCGCGCTCGCTGTGTTTTCCCTGCCCGCTAAGGTCCGGACCGACAACGTTGCCGCGGCCGTTGTGACGATGGCAGTTCGAACAGGAAGCCAAGCGAGCATGATGAAAAATGCGGCGACCACTTTCGGGGTCTGCCGGAATGTCGATGGCGTCGAGGATTTTTAACCAGGCTTTCGTATCAGTCACCGCCGGTCGGTCGACCTTAAGAGAATTCGGAGCCAATGCTGCCTGAACCAGGTCCGCAGATTCAGGATGTTGTCTGGCGACAGCCCGCAGCTGAGCAACCTGATCGGGTGAGCGTTTGCCGGACCGCAAACAGCGCAGGGCTTCTTCCCGAACTACCTGTTGGTCGTCGCCGACAAGCTGAAACAGAAGCTCTGTGTGTTGTTCCGCCACGGCTGCCAGACCCGCGATGGCTTCTGCCCGGAGCGTTTCGCTTCGGGCAGAATCGCCCGCGATGGACGACAGCAGTTCCTGCGAAACGGACGCGTTCCCCGCCAGTGTACGGACGACTTCCAGCGACAGCGTCGCATCGTTCACGCTTAGAAGCTGTCGAAGCAGTTCCAACGAGAGCCCCTTCGGAAAGTTTCTCACCGGCTGGCTACCGTCTTTCCCGGCGGCCCCAGGTTGAGTCGGCAGCAACCGCAATGCGTAGGCTCGCAGCCGCGGAGCACTGTTAGTGTCCTGAACGCGGGCGAGCAGGATCTCCGGGTCGCGAACGCCCGCTTCCGGTTTCCCGCTGAGTGTATTCCAAGTCGCCATCGCCGCTTCAAACAGCGTGTAATCGATGTCACTTCGGTTCAGCACAGCTTCGACTTCCGGAAGAAACTGTTGCAATTCCGCATTCGCGATCCACCGTAGAGCTTCGAACTGAACGTCCGTGTCTTTGTCTGCAAGCAGGCCCTTCAACCACATGTCGTGCGAAGCGTTTGCCAGATTCAGCGCCATCGCCGCATGAACACGTTTGCTGGCTGGCCAGTGGCGCACTTCGTCCGGCGTCCAGCCCGAGGCTTTGCGAGACAGCGCGACCAGAGCGGCTCGAGCCACAAACGGATCACTGTCGGCCGCGAGCTGCATGAGCGCCGGTCGGTCTCTAGTTACCTCACCGCTGCGTAATCGCGACGCCAGTTGAGCTTTCTCCGTGGGCGGCTCAGGTGTCAGTGAACCCAACCAGGTAGCCTCCTTTATGTTGATTTCCAGCTTCCACAGGCGGCCGAAGCCATGAGCGTCGTAACGGCCGTCAACCCAGTCCGTCAGATACCAGACAGGATTGTCGTCACCAGTGCTGGGGTCACGAGCTATGCAGGCAGGGCGAAAGTAACGGCCACCTTTGGCGATCGTGATCTGGTCGGATTCGAAGGACGCACCTGCGCGACGAAGCGGCATGAAGTCAATGCGATGATCGCCCCACGATGGCACGAGCAAGCCGCCACCCAATGGCAAAACGCCGCAGGGTGCTTCGCCGGTTGGATGAATCATCGGCAGCGTGCCTCGCAACTCACCGTTCCAGCACACGAATGGGTGATGCGCCTCGGGGCCATACTTCCGCCGGTAACCGTACTCACCACCGTCGACAATGTGCAGCAGTCGGCAGGGAGGCCGTTCCCCCGGATCATTTTCAGCGGCGAAGATTTCTCCGTCGTCGCGGACACAGACACCAAACGGATTCCACAGCCCGCGGGCAACCCACCGCAGATTTTTCCCGTCGGCCGTACAGCGAAAGATCCCACCTTCGCCCGCTCCCTCGGCCACCGCGCCATCACTCCCCGTCAGTGTCCACTGTTTTGCGAAGTTCTCACCGAGTCCAAATACAAGTTCGCCATCCGGATGCCATGCCAGCCCGGACAGACCGTTGTGTGGATAGTCGGCCTCGGACTTCAACACAACGATGTCTTCTTCAACGTCCGCCTGACCGTCGCCATCGCTGTCCCTGATCCGCAGGATGCGGTCTCGTTCAGCCAGGTAAACCCAGCCGTTGTTTCCGAGTTCCAGATCCATCGTGGCTGTGGTCGCGTTGTAGAACACGCGTCGATCAGCGGGGCCGTCGCTCGGCTTGTCGAAGACAAGGATTTCATCATGAGCCGGGCCGTCGTAGTCATCGGGTCGGAAGTGGGTATGCGTGGCCACAACCCAGACGCGCCCCTGTTCATCAACATCGACTCCGGTAGGCGTCGCCAGCTGCGAATGTTCCGCAACGAGAGACAGTCGCACGCCCGGTTGCGTCGTTTGCACCTGCGGATCAGGATCAGCGGCCAAAAGAGTGCCAGCGGCGAACCAGCAAAGAGTCAGATGCTGAACGGTTGTCTTCGTCATTTCGAGATTCCCAGGGGTTGCTGCGCACATAGGGGGATTTTTAAGGGGATCAGAAAGAACCATCGCCACAAGATCGCGAGATTCAACGTCGGCAGGAGTTCGTCCGGTAGGGTTTGAGTTTGCAAACGAAGAAGTGAACCAGGGGCCATCATGAATTCAATGCGGGTTTCCAACTCCACGATTGAAGGCGACACATTCTACGTCCCTCGAAGCCTTCCGGGTAACGGTCTTGCCCTTGCCGAGTTCCACATCCGCTTTACGCAGTTTGGCGACTATCTGATCCACTGTGTGACGT
>JAPKCI010000137.1 GCA_028823035.1 Rubripirellula sp. | reverse complement strand
CGTACCTCTCAGCAACCGTACCTCTCAGCAACCGTACCTCTCAGCAACCGTACCTCTCAGCAACCGTACCTGTCAGCGGGTGGTTGGATTGCCGCTTGAGGTTCTGCGTTCAGGGTTCGATTTGCGAGGCCCTTCAGGGCAACGTGCACATCACGACCTGCCAACGGGCTTTGAAAGTCTAGATCTGAAAGTTCAGATCGTGGTCAAGCACGTCTGGGTCACTTTCGCCGCCGCGGACTCTGAGTTGAGGTGTTTCCAACACAACGGTGGTGTTCGGTGAGACGGTCTTCGTGATCCAAACGCTCGATCCGATCACTGAATCGTGTCCGATCACTGTGCGACCGCCCAAGATGGTTGCGTTGGCGTAGACGACGACGCGGTCCTCGATTGTGGGATGCCGTTTGCTGCCACGAATCAGTTGTCCTTCCGAGTCGGTGGGGAAACTGAGTGCACCGAGAGTCACGCCCTGATAGAGTTTGACGTGCTTACCAATCTGACATGTTTCGCCAACAACCACACCCGTGCCATGGTCAATGAAGAAATAGTCAGCGATGGTTGCGCCGGGATGAATGTCGATTCCGGTTTGCTTATGAGCCCACTCGGTCATCATGCGAGGGATGAAAGGAACATCGAGTTTGAGTAGTTCATGGGCGATACGATAGACGGTAACGGCCTCAAATCCGGGGTAGCAAAACACGACCTCGTCAGTCGTGTTGCAGGCTGGGTCGCCCTCGTAAGCCGCCAGCACGTCGGTGCCCAGAATTGTGCGAAGCGAGGGGATGCGTTTGAGCAACTCGATCGCCATGGCTTGCCCCTTGGCTTCAAAGTCAATGTCGGTTTCGCAGTCGCTGTGGTTTTTCTTTCCGCGATGCTCATGCCGAAGGGCGCGGGCGATTTCGGTGGTCAATTGATCATGCAACAAATCAATCAGGCTACCGACGTGATAGCGGATGTTCCCCAAATGTAGGCCTACTTTGCGGCGGTAACCGGGATACAGCACATCCTTTAGATTCAACAGAATATCGGTGACACCAGTGTAACTTGGCAAAGCAGAGTGGCCGAGATGGTTGATCGCGTCGTCGGGGGTGTAGGTTGCAACGATCTCTTCCGTCAATTCAGGAAGTTGCTCTTTCAGGCGAAAGTCTGATGCCACGGTGCTGCTCGGCGTTCAGGGGAATGTCAACAGTTAAAGAAGGATAACGAGGTGATAAGGTTCACATGGTTGATCAAAATGTTGTGCAGGTTCTTAACGAAACAATGACCAACGAGGCATTCCCCGTCGGCCATTGTCTGGTTTACTGTTGCTCTTGGGCGGCAGTTTGAAACCGACCGCGGTTGCATAATCAACGCCCGATGGTGGGGGGATTATCGAGCAGGAAGTCGCGGGGACCACGGTGTGAGTAGTACGGGTAGGCCACTTGGGCTGAGGGGGGCCCTGGATAAAATGGCTGGCTGTTCATGGCGTCACCTGCGTGATGTCCCATGAGGCCGGGTTGCAGGTGTGCACTGTAGTCAAGTCCACCCTGTTGCCAGCCTAGCCGACCAGAAATGCAGCCAGTGCGACAGCCTTGGCCGCCGCAAACACCACACATGCCGCCAATCCGAGCCACCGTGGTTGCACAACTACCTTTGCAGGTTCCACCGCAGTTCCCATTGCAACCACCACCAACGCAGGCACCAACGGCACCGTATGCGTTAGGGTTGGACTGACATGAGTTGCAGTTGCCACTGGCACAGTTGCCACTGGCACAGTTGCCACTGGCACAGGAGGTGCAGTCACCCTTGTTGTTTTTGAGAAGATTGTGATGTAGGCAGCCGGTTGATCCGACCAACAAAGCCCCAAGGGCTGCAATCATAAGTAAACGATTCATGCCGATTTCCTTCCGAGCGACGCGCCGCACTCGGCGGCCAATGTTTCCGTTTCATGGATGTGCGATCTTTTGATGGTGTGACCGCTACAGGTTCTCTTCGGTCTTAGAAGTGCTGTGGTACACACAATCGGTGCTACCGACGCAGACAGAACCAAGGCGTGCCCGCACCAATGACGTAAACCTCCTAACTTGTCAATTTGATGTTTGTCTTGCGTTGACACGGGGGCAAGTGTTAATTGATTCTTAGCAAAGTGTTTATCCGCCCCGAATGGCGGACTCCCGTGTTTTTGGTCTTCTTGGATTCAGGCCGTAGCTGTGCCCAAAGGGATTTCCGGGAACTCGATGGATTGTTTTTAAGAGAGCCAATGCCATGCAGAAAATGTTGAAATCGGTCGTGTTGGGTGTCGCATTGATGTGTGGGCCTGTCGTCAATGCACAGATCACAACCCCTCGAATCCTTTCAGCGGGTTCAAATCGATCAGCAAATCTGGAGGAACAGTTGGTCAACCGCCTCCGAGCGACGCGAGATGATCAACGGGCGTATATCAAGCACGTTGTCGGTCTGACCAAGAATGGCAAGTTGGAAACGAAATTGGTTGTTGCAGTCGAACGGTATGCCATTCGTCGAAATTCACACTATCCATTTCCCTTTTTTGAGCGAGCCTTGAAATACGAGGCGGCGAAGCGTGGCACGGCTCTACCAACCGTGAGAAACTTTGCCTCGACGCGGATCTCGGGCCCAGCGAATGGCGGGATCTTGCCTTAGTGCCACGCTGCAGGCAAGCTCGGGGAGACGACTTGCGATGACGCTAGCTTGATGCGTTGGCTACCTTTTCAAGTTGCTGACACTTTCCAAGTTGCTGGCCAATGCCTTCGAACTATCGAAACACGCTCGATTGGTGGCTTCTCTAACGCGGCGCCCAAACCACGCAGAATAAAGTGCTGCGAATGGGAGGGTCGCCTAGCAATGTTGCAGGCAGCGATAAGAGCCGCGAGGGCGAAGTCTCGAGAACTTGAAGCAACATTGCAAGCAGGGTAGCCGGTGCTTGCAGTTGCCAAAGACTTCGTTGTCGATGTCACCTGCCAAGTTACTGATTACCCATCAGTTTACTGGCGGCTTGGACCATTTCGACAAATTCCGATCTCAGGCCAGATTCATCTTCTCCCTTGGCACCTTGCGCCACGGTGATGACGTTGCTCAAATTCCAATCACCCGCATATTGACTGCGACGCAGTTGCATGCCAAAGCTGGCGACGGCAGCAGCAAACCGAGCGTCGTGATCGGCGTCACTGAATGCTGTTTCGTTATCGACAACCGGGAATTCAATCAGCTTGCTGATGTCCCCATCAGGTTCCTTGTAGCGGACTTTGAGCGTCAAGGTTTCGCCAGCATTAGCTGCATTGGTGAGTTGGGGTTGAGACTGATATTTTAGACCATCGACTTTGGGGGGCATTGCCTCGTCGCTGGCCCCAGCCGGGATAAGCTCGTACAAAGCAGTGACTGCATGCCCTGCTCCGATCTCACCGGCATCTTTTTTGTCATCGTTAAAATCTTCTTTGGACAGAACACGATTTTCGTAGCCAATTAGACGGTAGGCTGAGACGATTCTAGGGTTGAATTCAATCTGTAGTTTGACATCTTTGGCAATGGTAACGAGCGTTGCACCCGCCTGATCGACGAGGACTTTCCTGGCTTCTTTTTCAGTGTCGATAAAGGCGTAATTGCCGTTTCCGCGACCGCTGATATTTTCCAGCATCTCGTCGTTGTGGTTCCCCATGCCGAATCCGAGTACGGACAGGAAAATGCCGCCTTTGGCCTCTTCCTCGACAATGCGGACGAGCGAATCTGTCCCGGTCGTGCCCACGTTGAAATCGCCGTCGGTGCACAGGATGACGCGATTGACTCCTTCAGCGATGAAGTTATCACGAGCGGTTTGATAGGCCAAAGAGATACCTGCACCACCATTGGTGCTGCCACCGGCCATGAGTTCCTCGAGTGCCTTTTCAATCTTGTTGGTTTTTTTGGCCGAAGTCGAGTCGAGTACGAGGCCGGCAGATCCCGCATACACCACAATTGCGACACGATCCTTTTCGTCAAGTTGGGACAACAGCATTGCCATTCCCTCTTTGACCAGTGGCAGTTTGTTGGCTGAGTTCATCGAGCCACTGGTGTCGAGTAGAAACACGAGATTGCAGCGTGGACGTTCCTCGACAGTCATTTCTTTGCCTTTCAACGCAATGCGAGCTAGGCGATGGGAATCATTCCAAGGGCAGGACATGATCTCTGCCTTGGCAGCGAATGGGTATTCGGCATCATCCTTGGGTGGCAGATACTCGTAGTTGAAATAGTTCACCATTTCTTCGATACGTACAGCACCAAGCGGAGGTCTCCGGTTTTGCCCGAGCAAATATTCGCGGATCTTACTGTAGCTGGCTGTGTCGACGTCGACCGAGAATGTGCTTAACGGTTCTTCTGCGACGCGTTTGAAAGTATTTTCGACGGCTGCTGGGAACCGATTCCGTTGCGTCAGTGTTTCGCTTTCGTCGATGAAGTCATCCATCTCTTTGCTGAGCTTGCTGTCGCCCAGTCCATCCAGTCCCATACCCATACCCATGGTGTCAGATTCAACATCGAGATTGCCTTTTATCAGGCCTCGAGTGCTCTCGCTACGCAATGCGCGAGTGGATTCGCGGTCGGCGGGCTGGTCCCTTCTCATCTTCTGGCCGCCGCCAAAGTCTTTGTTCGAGCTCAGGCCTCCTGCTATCATGGCAGGATTTTCGGGTTGTCCGTCCAAGGCGATCCTCTTTTTCACTGATTTGGAAGCTGCGCCCGCAGCTGGTCCGGAACCTGGATTGGGAGTACGGTTCGGATGTGATTGGCCTGACTCGACTGCACCTGCCTTTCCCCTTGCACCGCCACTCATCCCTTGCAAATTCAGTTGATTCGGATCTTTGCCGGGACGCTGTTGCCTCTCGCCATCTTCGGCTACCACACTGGGTTCAGCGATATTGAATGCTTCTTGGTCACCTGCTGTCTTTCTGCGGTGACGCATGCCGCTTGGGTCTATGGTTGCTTCTAAATATGCAGAAGAAGGAAGCGGGTTGGAGGGTGCGTTCTGATCGAAATCATTCAAGGGTGGTAGATCAATAAGATCGGATTGATAATGTGTTTCGTCACCCTCTCGAGCAATTTCGCTCTGCGGCCTGGTCTTGGCGGCGCTGGCCGCGTCCTGAGGGTTTTCCGTACTTGCTCGATTTCGTGAGTCTGTCTGGTCTTCTGTAGCTTGACCGACAGACAGTGGTGAGTCTCTAAGAAGAGCAGGTGCACCAATCAGCAGCAGCAGCGCGGCTGCGGTGGCCAATAAAGTCATTGGTATCCGCCACGAAAATTTATCTGGCTGTGCCAGCGTCGGTGCGTTTTGATGATTCGTGATTGCCTCTCGCCGAGCAACGTCTAGAGTGGTTCCCGCGTCGGCCTTGTACATGACCTGTAGTTGGTCGGTAACGCCGCGAACTTCCCTCACAGCTTCAGCCAATGCTGAGTCAGCTTGCATCATTGATTCGAATTCTGCTGCTTCGGCCTCGGGCATTTCACCGAGTACGTAGGCGGTCAGCTTAGGATTTTCCCAGATTGATTCGGACATTTCGGTCTCTGGTCTACAGGTGTTTGTTCGGGTGGGCGGGCGAGGCGTAAATGGAAGGCCGTGAGGGGTTAACTGACTGCCAGCGAGTCGCGCAGATTACGAACCGCAGCGTGTAGGTGGAAGCCGACGTTGCCAATCGTCAAACCGGTGACTTTGGCAATTTCGCGATAGCTCAGTCCAGCTTGCAGTCGCAGACGAAGCACTTCCTGTTGGCGGGGTGTTAGCTTTTCAACCAAGTGATTTAACTGTTCACGATCTTCGACGCCAATTGCGAGTTCTGAAACGTCCGGTGCTGTGTCAGCCACCGCGATCTGAGAGGCGTCAAATGGGGTCGAGTGATTGGTCCGCTGCATGTCTATGACTCGGCTTCGGCAAACAGAAAAAAGCCATGCTGCGACGCGAGATTCAATTTTTTGAGGGTCTTCACGACACAGCCGCAGGAACGTTTCCTGCACCGCGTCTTGTGCCCCCTGCCAATCACCCCCGAGCATTCTGCCGGCATAAGCCAGCAAAGGCCGCTCGTAGCGATCTACGAGTGCATTGATGGTGTCAGCCGGCCAGGTGGATCCTGATTCGGTCATCGGTTTTTGGCAGAAGAGAAAAGATCGCGGTTCAGCAGCGTTAACGAGCTACTCACCAAGTTATTAGGCATAGTCTGTGAAAAAAATTTGCTGGCGTCGATGGCGATTTCAATCCACTCAGGGCAAACCAACACTGTTGGGTCGCTGGCGTTTGAAGTGCGTCGGATCCGAAGCCTGCGGTGCGGCTCAAAATGGGTGACCAAGCGGCTGTCCGGCCCGTGCTAACGCCGAACGTCGTCACGGTTAACCCTTCAGTTTACGGAAATTCAGTGGGGTGAAGCCCAGGACTCTCCAGCTGCACCCTCTCACGATCAACGAGGTAAGCTGACTGGCATGCTTGGATCGTGATCTGCCGTGACAGCAGCATGAAGTTTTCCGCACATTGCTATGCTGGAACCCCAGGATGATCGAGATAGGGGAGCCATGATTGCGTCTCTAGCTCGGCACGTCGATGCTGTGAACGGCAATCGGCACGCTGGATCGCGACACAAATGCCGTCCACTGCCATGACAGTTAGGTGTACCTGCCATTCATGCTGATGTTCCAGTAGAACAGCCGAAACACCACGCTGAACCTGATGCCGCCGGCTGATCCATCGCGAGGGTCATTGCCCCTGCCCCTCGGCGATTTCTATCTGTCAGCTCGAAACTGCTTAGATCAGTTTGGTCTTGCCGGGAATAGCAAATTCTGGCTCGGGTCGCGAACCGTTGATGTCAAAATCCTTGGGGAAGAGATCCAGTTTGGATTCGTTGGTCGCAAAGTCCCACGTAACCTTTTTGCCAGTGTAGGCTGCCATTCGCCCCAGCGCGGCGGTCATCGAACTATCGGCCGTTTTCTTTAGTTCAACAATAGGTTTGCCATTGCGAATCGAGTCAATCAGGTCCTTGTGTTCCTGTTTGTAGGCAGCACCGATATCGCCCTTCATCGACCAGATTTCCTTGCCGTCGCGATCGACAAGGCTCGCACCACTGTTGCCACCTTTGATCGTACAGCGGCCTTCTGTGCAATAAATCGTGTTCGAATTATCACCCTGCGTGCCGGGGATCTGGCGACACATGAAGGAAACCAGACGGTTGCCTGGATAGACGTAGTCAACTTCAATGTTGTCCCACATCTCACTTCCTTCGGGACGAGTAAATCGACCGCCTGATCCGTAGGCTGATTCCGGAGCTCCGCCCATGATCCAGTTCATCGTGTCAATGTTATGCACCGCTTGTTCGGCAATCTGGTCACCCGAGAGCCAGATGTGATGCATCCAGTTGAATACCTCATACTGCGAGTCAGACATTTCAGGCTGGCGGTTGCGGAACCAGATTCCGCTGGAACAGTATCGCATGGTTGCAGCAATGATGTCACCAATCACGCCTTCGTGAAGTTGTTTGATCGCTTCGATGTAATTGGTTTGACGACGGTACTGGGTTCCGGTCACGATCGCGGTGCCATTCTTTTCGGCTTGCTCATGAGCTGATAGGCAGATCTTATATCCAGCTGGGTCAACACAGGTTGGTTTCTCAGCGAAGACATGCTTCCCGGCGTCGACGGCTTCGGCGACATACTGAGGTCGAAAGCCGGGAGGAGTCGCAAACAGAACCACATCGACGTCGGGATCATCCAGAATCCGCCGATAGGCATCAATTCCGCTGTGCATCTTGTGTTCGGCAACATCAACCTTGCCCTCGTGACGCTTGGCGGTCCCGTCTCGCAGACCCGCCAGTTTCCTTTCGTCTACGTCAGCAATTGCGGTCAGCTTGACGTTCTGATTGATGGTCAACGAGTCATTGATCGCGCCGCCTCCACGACCACCAGCTCCTACCAGACCGATTCGGATTGGTTCAGCTGATCCATTTTCGGGCTCCGCTGCACGTATCGGACGAACCGTTGCCATGCCAGCGATCACGGTTGCGGACGCAGCCGTGCCAGTCTTCAGGAAACTGCGGCGGGTTGCAGCGGCAGTATTGGACGCGGTGTTGTTGATCGGTTGTGAGTCTTGAGGTGAGCAATCAGAAGATTTGGACATGGGCAGGTCTCGAAATGAACGATAGAAATGAGGGAAGGGTAGGGCAGTGGGTCGCTCGTTAGGACGAGTCCGGTGAGTACGAACACCGTCAAGATATTGTTGCTGATTGGGTGTTCTGCTTCCGTCACCCTGAACCACATGATAATGAATCCCGTCGCCGCACATAGCGAGTAGTATCGCATTTTTTTGCGATTCGTGTTGGGTGAAATGTTCTCGGCCGGTCCCTCATGCCAAGGATGGAAGTTGCCCATTTTCGTAAAAGTCATAGCGTTTTACGAAAAATCTCTCACCTCTCAGAAAGATTCACGGAAAGATTCACGGAAAGATTCACTGAAAGATTCACTGAATCTGCGGTGGCGAACCGTCAGCAGCAGAGCAGGCCGCAGGTTACGATAATCATTCCTCTCTCTTAAGAAAGTGTCGGGTTTCAGGTGATGTGGGTCATGCTTAAAAAAACAGACGGGTTTGGCTGCGTAAGGGCTGCACGTGGACCTCGTTCAATGCTTGTCGTTGCGGCTTTGCTGGTTTTGGCAGATCAGGGATTGATCTGCGTCGCGCAGCAACGATCTCTGGCGATCGCTGAGTCGGATAATGCTCAGCTTCCCAACTTTATTGTTGTGTTCTGCGATAATCTTGGTTACGGCGACATCGAGCCGTTTGGATCTAAAATCCATCGGACTCCCTCTCTGAACCGTATGGCAGCCGAGGGACGAAAGTTCACGCATTTTTGTGTTACCGCCGGGGTCTGCACGCCATCACGCAGTAGCCTGATGACAGGGTGCTACTCGCAACGAGTGGGAATGCACGACAATCCGCGTGACGGTCAGGTCCTACGGCCAGTCTCACCTTATGGTTTGAATCCTGAGGAAGTGACAATTGCCGAAGTGCTTCGTTCGGCAGGCTATCGGACCGGCATGATTGGAAAATGGCACTTGGGTGATCAACCCGCGTTCTTGCCCAATCAGCAGGGGTTTGACTGGTTTTATGGGATCCCCTACAGCGACGACATGACTGAGGAAGTCGGGCGTCGAGTTGCGGACCGATTTAAGGGACCGCCATGGCCGCCACTTCCTTTGCTCAAGAACTCAACGGTGATCGAGGCGCCGGTTGACCGCGATCAGTTAACCAGAGATTACACCCTGCGTGCGCTTGAATTCATCGAGGATAATCAGACACGGCCGTGTTTTCTCTAAATTCCACAGGCGATGCCGGGGAGTACTTCGGCACCGTTTGCCAGCGCTGATTTTAAAGGACGCAGCCGAAACGGTCCTTGGGGTGATTCCATTGAGGAACTTGATTGGTCAATCGGAAAAATCATGGACCAACTTGTCAAGTTGGGAATCGATCAGCGAACCCTCGTGATTTGGACATCAGATAATGGTGCACCGATGGCGCGAGAGATGTCCAGTTTGGCGAGAGGGACCAATCGACCACTTCATGGTCGCGGCTACACAACCAGCGAAGGCGCCTTTCGAGTGCCCACCATCATGTGGTGGCCAAACCATGTGCCATCCGGAACTGTTTGTTCTGAACTGGCAACAACCATGGATTTGTTGCCCACCTTGGCAGCCATGGGACTTGGTCAGGTTCCCACGGATCGTAAAATCGATGGCCACGACATCACGCCGCTAATCTTGGGAAAGGCTGCGGCAAAGAGTCCGTATGAAGCCTTTTATTTTTACGAGCGTGATCAGTTGCAAGCGGTCCGTAGTGGACCGTGGAAGTTGTTTCTGCCGCTGGATAATTTCACCAAGCATCCGCACTTCACACGCGGTAAAACCTCAGAAAGCCCCGGCACAGTTTCTTTACTGTTCAATGTTGAACAGGACATCGATTGCAGTACCAACGTCGCTGCGGATCATCCGGAAGTTGTTGCAAGACTGACCGAACTTGGCGAACGAGCACGCCTGGAACTGGGTGACCGTGGTCGAACTGGTCGGGGCCAACGCCAGCCAGGTAGGGTGTCCAATCCGGTACCGCTGCTCAAGCCGTGATGCGCACTTGGTAATGGCCACGCGTTTCAATCAGCCGGATGCCTGATCAGTCGATGACGTTAGCAGGTTTGGGTTTTGGGGGTGGGGTAGTTCCGGGAGGTGGCGGTGGTGGTTTGGGTCTTGGAGGCCCGAGTTCGATTCCACCGGTGACATGCGAGGTCAAAACCCAGTTTTTAGCTTGCGGATCCCAGCCTGCGAGGACGCCTGACTTGGCGAAAAAACGCCTTGCTGTCACGTAGGCATCGAAGCTGTCGGGCAGGACGTAGAACTTCGCGTAATACTTGCTGAAGTCGACGTTTGCCAACCAGCGGCGGATGCGGGATCGCGGATTGATGAGTTCTTTGCCAACGGATCCCCGCTTCTCCCGCGGAATCAGTCGAAAGCGTGGCCAGCGGTCTGACTGGACAAAGTATTCGACGTCAAAAAAATCATCCCGTTGCGTCAGCTGTTCATAGTACTGTTTGAATTTTGCCGGGTCGATTCCCTTGGCTGGATCGCTGTTCATCTTGAATCGGGCAATGATTGTCTTGGCCTTCGCTTCGGCATCTTTTCTGAATCCGTCGATGTTGACGGGGTAGATCCGATTCTCACTGCAGACAATCATCAATGGTTTGACACCTGCAGGCGCCGGGCGGGGATTCGGGATACTGATCTGGATGTCAGCCGGCGCCCTTGCCCTGGGGGTCTTGTCCGTCAAAGCGGCGAGGTCCGCCTTTTTTGCGAGCGACGTACTGATCAGCGTTTCAAGTTCTGCGCGTTTGGCAGCGGTGTTGGCAATCTGTTTGGTGTTCTTTGTCGCCAGTTCCTGGTCTGCTGTGATTTTGATCGAGAAATTGTTTTTCTCTTTTGTTGTCTCTGCGAGCAACGCCTTGCGGCGTTCGAGCAACTCCCGTTTTTTCGCAAGTTCCTCGCGTTGCCTGTCTGCGTCGATGTCCAGTGGGTCAATGAGGATCTGTTCAAGATCTCTTAATTCGGCTCGTTCGATTTCGAGTTGCTGGTCGAGTTGTTCCAGCGATTCTTCATCAATCTGATTCTCGCTGGTAATTTTCGTGACGACTTCAGCGATGCTCATTTGAGTGACAATGAGAACCAGCACCAGGATGCCGACCACGTTGGTCATGGTGTCGAGTAGCGAATCAAGTCCGCCGTCGTCTTCGTCGTTGCCGCGAGTCGGTTTCATGAAAGTCAGGCTCAGAATTACAGACGGATTACTTTTTGTTGAATGCCGACAGGTCAATGCGGCCTTGCCCGACTACGGGCAATTTACCATTTCGAATGCTTCGCTGTTCACACATTCCTTTGAGTGTCTTGAAAGTGGTCAGCCCGTCGCTGCGGACCAGAAAGATAATCGAGTCATCTTTTCCATTGGCGACCAATTCCATTAATGCAATGAACTCGGGGTCCTTGGCAGCGTTGGCGGTCCGGATTCGTTTGGTGGGGTTTTGTGTGTGCATCACCAGCGATTCCGCAGCACATTCCACGAAATGTGGCTTGAAATTCAAGCCTGTGCCCTGAGGCAGAACTGTGACGTTCGCTTCGCTTTTCTCTTTACGGTCCTGCAGGTCTTTTTCGAGCTGAGCGATCTGTTCCTGCAACTGTTCGTACTGGGCCTGCATGTCGGTCGTCGTTTCCCTTGCCTTCGGATCAATTTGCGGGATGACGATCTTGACCTTCTTTTGCTCGGCGAGCTCTTTTTCAATCGTTTCAAGTTCCTGCAACATTTTTTGCAGTTCTTTCAGCGTTACAGTGAGTTGACGTTTTTCTTCCTGAAGTTCAAGAGCAGAAGAGTTCGAGACAGCGATTTCACGCTTCAGTTCTTCAATTCGGGATTTGGTTCGGTTGAGTGCTTTCTGGTCCTGTTCGTACGCTTCGATTTGGGCCACATCGGGGGTGTCGGTTTGCGCCAACGCGAGGGTGGCAATCATCACGGTCAATACTCCAATCACACAGGCGATGATGCTGAGGAATGGGAACAGCGAGATGTCGTTGTCGTTTACGCGAGGTCGTCTTGCCACGGCTAGCGTTTCCTGTTGCGATTGGATTGACGCTTGGATTTGCCAAACCAGCCGCCCTTGGTGGGTTCCTGCTGGACTTGCTGGATGACAACCTGATGTTCGCTCAACTGCGTCAAGACGTTCCCCAAGCTGGTGAGACCTGATTCAACGCCGGTCAAATGGTTTTCCAGAGTTTCACCGGTCTGGCTGAACGTTGTGTTGACCCGTGATTGCAGTGCTTCGGTTTGAGTCGAAAGTTGGCTCAGCGAACTTTGTATCTTGCTCGCTGCGTTTGCCATCTGATCGAGTTGGGCCTGCAAGCGAGCCTGCTGATCGAGTTCTTGTTTGTAGAGCGTGGCAACATGTTTCTGTTGCTGTGCTTCAATGCGATCGTTAACGTCGTCCCAGCCTTTGGAAACCTGTTCCGTTAGGTGTTCGCCAATGGCGTCCAGCTTTTGTAGCCAACGTTCCATCTCGGCGTGTTGGGTGCCGAGTGCTTGTTCGACGGCTTCGCGGAAGACAGCGGTGTCGCCATTGCCTCCCATCGCACCCCGTTGTGCACCGCCATCGCGTCCATCATTCAAACGCCGTAACAGAATTTCGTTGCAGTACTCGTCCACACTCGTGATCAAATCCTCTTCGTTCTTCTGCAACGCTGAGGCTGGAATTTTGACGAGCATGCTCATGATCAAAGCGAGCAAAGTGGTGTCAAATGCCGTTCCTAAACCGCCAAACACGTCTTGCAAGGCGGCCTTCATTGCATCCATGCTCCCGCCATCACTCAAGCTGTTTGCCAGACTGGCTACGGCAGAACTGACTCCCATCACCGTACCGATGAAGCCGAGAATTGGTAGGGACCAAATGAATACCTTCAGGATGGTGTAACTGCCAGCGACGTTGTTGGCATCGATGGCAGACTGGGATTCCATCATCGTCACCGTTTCAGCGGCGCTTTTTCGAACTCGAAAATGCTCGATCCCTCGGACCACGCGGTTGATCAGAAAACTGTCGCTGCTGGCGCCAGGCAATTCATTGATGTGTGCGATGAAGTCGTCGAGGGAATCGACGGTGATCTCGTTTGAAATTTCGATTGGCAACACATCCAATAGCATGGCCTCTCTCTGCTGCCTCAGACGGAGCCATTTTAGGATCAAAATGGATGTAGCCCAGAACATCAGAAATGTGGTTGGGATGGGGACCGGACCACGCTCCCAGAAAAGTGCCCCGAAATAGTTCGAGCGGATCGGGAAGGTGACGCCGTACCACACGATTGTCATGCCGCCACCCATCAATCCGCTTAGCAGCAGGCTGACGTCGCTGCTGGCTGAGTCACTGTTAGAACTGAACCAGCTCTTCTGGCGGCGCTTGCGTTTGACCTGCTGCTTAGGCTTGACTTGGGGAGCAACAGGTGCGTCAGCTTTGGCCGACTTGGTGGCTGTTGGCGGCGAGCGTTTGGCTTTTCCGGGTGCTTCGCTGATCTTGATATTTGGAAAGCTGTTTTCTGTTTCCGTAGAAGCCGAATCGGGAATCCGCACGGTGGCGCGGCAATAAGGACAGGCCCGGCTCTTACCCGCCAGGTTTTCCGGCACTTTCAGTGGTTTACTGCAACCGGGGCAGGGGACTTTGAAATACGACATGCGACGGAAAAGGATGCGTGTGAGTAAGAAGCGGGAAATGCGTGAAGCAACGCAGGCAGAATAGCAACGCAGGTAGAATACCATGGCATCGCTGTTTGAATGTTAGCACAACCCCCAGAAACGCAGAGACGACGGAAGCGTCAAGGGCGTGGGCGGAGGGACTTGACTGTTGCGAACAACGGTCACGCGGATGTTGTCGGTGATTTTTCGACGGCGTGACCCTGCAAGTCGGTATAATCGGTAACTAGCAAGTGAACTGCTCCACACGGTTTCGGACGCAGTTCCACACGTTTCGGGCTCAGCTCCACACGGTTTCGCACGCAGGGATTTCCAGCAATTCGTGTTTTTGAGCGATGCATTTTGCAGAAGGTCATTACAAGGCATGGGCTGCAAGACAACGACTTTTCAGCTTTGGATGCGTGTCTCGGCAGTGAAGCGAACCATGGATTGTGTTTGCTTGCGTTGGAAGGGACCGGGTTTCGACACTGCTTGCAGAATAGGAAGACTATTTTCTGAATTACCGTAATACACGCTATTCGCTGCGTTTCTAAAGTAGGCAACGGAACGAACAGGAACCCAAAGGTGCGTCATCGGGGTGGTAAGGGTGTAAACTACTAATTGAAAGATGCACCCCTGACCCTTGGAATTAAGGCGTGAGTCATGTTGGACGAAGAAGAACTTGCTAAGAGAAGTCGCCAGGAACAGGATCGGCAGATTGGTGTGATCGTGAATCGTTGTTTTAGATACGCAGCCTGGTGCTTAGTGATTTTCATTCTGCTTCGGTGGGCATATTCCACATGGTTTTGAATTGAAAGATTAGGCCACACATTTTGAAAGGTGGACAATGGGTATGGAGTGGGATCACTTTGTGTTTGATTCAATCGACAGGTCCTTGTGCGGTATCAACTTTCCGTGGGCGTCTTTTAAATGAAACGTCCCGCGGTCGATGTCGTCGGCTTTCCGCTCTTCTCGGCTTTCCAGGCTCGCACGTTCCCGTTCCTCAATCTGCCGGCGATAGTTCTCAACAATATCTTGATCGACTCGGGATTCCATTACTCACGTCCCAGATAGAATAGAATGGGGTTAGAATCCGTTGATGAAGGAACCCACCAGATGGAACAGCGAGATCGTCAGGCTGCTAACGAGGTTGATGCAAACGAGCTGAAACCCACGCTAAACACTCAGTTGTCGGGAGGCGGATCCATGACCGAACCGGGGCAAGCCGACTCTGGTTGCAGCGAGCCCGATGGAACAGACCGAAAGGCAACAAGCGATTTATCGCAAAACGAACAGGTCGTTGATGAAATCGGTATCTCGCAGCGTTTGCCTCAACCTGCGGTCGGTCGCTTGAGTCTTTACTACCGTGAGTTGATGCGATTGCTGGATGCTGGGGACTCCTCGATAAATAGTCAGGAACTGGGCCGGCTGGTCGATGTTTCACCCGCGGTGGTTCGTCGCGATCTGAGTGCCTTGGGTACGATTGGTCGGCGAGGTGTCGGTTATGACATCGCGGTGTTGGTCGATCGGATTGGTAGTGTGTTGGGGTCAGGAGAGCAGTGGAGCGTGATTCTGGTTGGGGTAGGGTCTCTGGGGCATGCGTTATTGCGTTATCGAGGTTTTGAGCGGATGGGCTTTCGTTTGAGTGCCGCCTTCGACAACGACCCCAAGTTAATCGGCACCAATATTGGTGGGATCGAGGTGTTGGATTCGGCTTCTCTGGAGGCGGTACTGCAAACGGAACCAGCCGAATTGGCGATTTTGGCTTTACCGGCTGAGCACGCAGGTGATGTGGCGGCTCGACTGCTGGCGTGTGAGATCAACGGGATTCTCAATTTTGCCCCGACAACGCTGCGTTTGGGTGATAGCGTCGCGGTGGTGAACGTTGATCTGGCAAGTGAGTTGCAACGACTGGCATTTGCGGTGCAGTCTCAGAAATAGTGACGTTTTTAGGCAACCTTGTGGCCGAGATTGGCTCGAAAGTTGTCTTGTTCTGGACGTAAAAAAAGTGCGATGAACCTCGGTGAAGAGGACGATGTCCTCTTTAGGAATTGGCAATGAGTTGCTAAACTCCCCGCCATAGTCACTACCCCGTGGTGTAATGGTAACACAGCTGGTTTTGGTCCAGCCATTCAAGGTTCGAGTCCTTGCGGGGTAGCCTTGGCAGCAATGCCAAAGCTCGTGGAAGCTCGT
>JAPKCI010000436.1 GCA_028823035.1 Rubripirellula sp. | reverse complement strand
CAGCAGGCAGCGGTAGTTCAGCAGGCAGCGGTAGTTCAGCAGGCAGCGGTTGGTGAAATCCGCCGCAATCCGTTTGTGGTCAATGACGACGAACTGGCGAAAAACTAACCGAATGGGTGCAGACCGAGTCTGACAACCAACGCTCCCACCGTACATCGATGCACGGGGTAGGAATGCTAGCGATTTGCAAAAATCGCTGGCGTTCTCTTTTATGACTGCTCCGACGGTTCACTCTCAAACGGTGCGGTGGCAGAGGCAGACCGCTGCTTGGCATACCATTCGATCGCCATCACTGCGACGAATGAACCAAGCCCCAAAAACACCAAGGTCATCAGATTGCCAGTCCAATCTGCGGGTACGACATACTGCATCACGCGATCCTTCAGTTCAAGTTCAGCCGTCTCAGGCGTGGGAACCTGCAGTGGCCACAACTTAGCAACACTGCCAACCATCAGCCCCATCAACGCCGCCATCGTCGTGCCGCGGAAATGCTCCAGCAGCCAATTCAAGATTCGCGAGAATGCGAGCAAGCCGAACAGACACCCGCTGCCAAACGCAATCAACTGCAACACACCTTGGGCACTGATATCCAACCTGACAAAATCTTTGATCAGCCCTGTGACCGTGTGATAGGAACCGAACACAACCAGTACGAAAGCTCCGCTGATCCCGGGAAGAATCATCGCACAAATCGCGAACGAGGCGGTGCCAAACAGAACAGGCAAGCTGTCATCGCCAGCACCTTCGGGCAACTGCGAAATCATGATCGCCAACAGAAAACCGGTGCTGAACCAGACCACACGAGGCAACGTCCAACGATCCACATAAGCCTGAACAATCCAGACGCTCGCCAGCAGCAAACCCAAAAAGACTGACAGCGTCTGAGGCAAACAATGATCAAGCAACCAGTGCATCAGACCCGCAAGGGTTGCAACACCTGCCAAGATCCCAACGGCAAGCATGGCAAGGAAACGGCCATCCACATGTTTGACGGCCTCTGAAAAACGTCGTTTCCGAAGCAACAAAATCAACGCGACATCAAAGCGACTGATGGAGGCCACGAGCCTTTGATAGTGTCCCAGAATCAATGCGATCGTGCCGCCGCTGACCCCCGGAACCGTGTCTGCAGCCCCCATGCAATAGCCGCGAAAAAAATTGATCACATCTTGCCCAACGCGACTGGCCCGCAAGTCTTTGGAAACCCTTGATGAGCTGGCTTGATACGGTGGTGTACCGAGCGCTGCCAGATCGGATCCCGCCTCGCCAACCGGCAGATCGCCATCCTCAGCGTCGTCAGGCTTGGGCTCTGAGCCAGTGCGATCCATTGAGTCTTTCCTTCATCGCAAACAACATAAAATGAACTCAGCCCATGACGGTTGACACATGCCAAGCCAAGCTCCCATCGAAATACATCGGCACCCTGGCACCCCGGCACGCACAGCAAACAATCGCTGGGACAATCACTGGGACAATCACTCCAACACGAACTCCCCTACAATCACCCTGAGAGGGCGAGAACGGGACAGCAGATTCGATTTGAGCAACTAACATGTACCACCGGGAAGGCCAACTTTAACAGCCTAGCGTCAGCACGGCTTCCATTAAGCTGCATCAACTTCGCCCAGAGCATCCTGATTAAGTTGGCCCTGATTCAACTTAACTCAACTCGAATCAATCTGCTTCCACCTTGGTCACAGACCGCCATTGGATCAACCTCGTTCGTGTACAAAATACTGATTCTCGCCGTCGTTCAAGGAATCGCTGAATTCCTGCCCATCAGTTCATCCGGACACCTCATCATCCTCGGCGCCCTGCTCCATGAATGGACTGACTCGGTTCGTGAACTCGGCGAGTCACCAACATTCGAAATCATTCTGCACGCTGGTACACTTGGCTCAATCGTGGTCGTGTTTTGGCGACGCATCCTCACCCTGCTGACAAGCGACCGACGGGTATTGTCACTTCTGGTTGTGGGCACCATTCCGGCAGCCATCCTCGGCCTGACGATCAAGAGCCAGTTTGCAACGCTGATGATGAATCCGATTCTGGCCGGATCAATGCTACTGGTCACGGGAGGCATGCTTTTTGTTTTGGGGCGAATTCCAGCACGAGAAGGCACGTACCCATTGATGAACTGGCGAGCGGCTCTGTTGATCGGCTGCTTTCAAGCCTTTGCCATTTTGCCGGGGGTCAGCCGCAGCGGGTCGACGATCCTGGGCGGCAGACTGTTGGGGCTCAAGAATGAGGACTCCGTTACGTTCTCTTTCCTGCTGGCCATCCCAGCCATTCTGGGTGCAAGCGTGCTGGCTGTGAAAGATGTTTGGGATCAGGTTTCGGCTGGAAACCCGCTGCAATACTCGATCGCTGAGTTGACGGTTGGTGCTTTCGTCTCCTTTCTGG
This sequence comes from Rubripirellula sp., assembly GCA_028823035.1. Classification (GTDB taxonomy): domain Bacteria; phylum Planctomycetota; class Planctomycetia; order Pirellulales; family Pirellulaceae; genus Rubripirellula. The sequence continues at coordinate 1,115 of JAPKCI010000436.1, read as the reverse complement.
TGGGAATCGTTGCCCTCCAGTGGCTGATCGGCTGGAGCCGGCAAAATCGCCTGCACTGGTTTGCCTGGTGGTGTATCCCGGTCGGAATTTGGGCAATTTTTCAATTCAGCGGGTCCCCCTAGACCCCCCACAATTGTTATGGACACACGTTTAGTACCTGATAGACTAACGGACCCCCTCAGCGTCAGTCATCCCACCCCGCATGACTAGGATTTCACTCACGATGCCCAGCGAACTCACCGATCGACAGCAAAGCGTTTACGACATGCTCCGCGATTTGATTGTCAAACGCGGCTACGGACCGACGGTCAGAGAAATAGGTGAACATTTCGGCATCAAGAGCCCCAACGGAGTGATGTGCCACCTGCGAGCTCTCGAGCGGAAAGGGCTGATCACAAGAAGCCCCAATAAATCGCGGGCGATCGAGTTAACGCAATCGGCTGACCGCAATGGCCACGCTCTGCCGATGGCAGGAATGGTGGCCGCCGGCCCCACAACCCTCGCCTTTGAACAGAATGACCGGATCGACTTCAGCGAAATGCTCTTCAAGGATGACCGTTTTATCCTCCGCGTTTCCGGTGATTCGATGATCGATGCTCACATCACCGATGGAGATTACGTGGTGATTCAGAAGCAAGAGACAGCGGCACCAGGCGAAATGGTGGTCGCCCAGACGCCAGAGGGAGAGGCGACCTTGAAGTTCTGGTTTCCCGAAGACAATCAAATCCGATTGCAACCAGCCAATGAATCAATGGAGCCAATTTACGTGCGTGAAGCCAAAGTCTTGGGTATCGCCGTCGGGGTGGTTCGGGCCGGGATTTGAGTCCCGTCCAGGGCAAGTCCAAGTCCCGTCCAGGGCCAAGCAGGTGGTCGACAATCTTACCTGCCCAAACAGTTACAACCCTTTCTGCAACGGTTTCTGCAACCGGGAAAGTCAAAACGGCTCTCTTGTCCAGCCTGCAAGACACCGTCACCCGCAGCTTGTCATCACTCCCGACTGGTCATTCCCCAGTTCTGACAGCATGGGGGGGATCTCTGCCTGACAACGCCCCAAACTCTCAACCAGCCATCTGAGCCCGGTAACAGGAGAAGCTGAGCCCGGTAACAGGAGAAGC
>JAPKCI010000435.1 GCA_028823035.1 Rubripirellula sp. | reverse complement strand
AATTTGGGGCCGATGCGATCGCTGATCGCATCGACGATCTGGCTGTATCTCTGGATCAGCAACTTACCGCTGCCGGTGCAGTGACCCGACTTCCAAAATCGCCGCAACGCCGCAGCGGGATTGTGACGTTCGACGTCCCGGACTTGGAGCCTGCCAAAATCAGAAAAGAAGGGATTCGGCAAAAGGTCGTGTTGTCCTGTCGGGATGGCGGAGTCCGAGCCGCTGTTCATGCCTACAATGACGAGCATGACATTCAGCGCCTGGTTCAGCTGATCCGCTCAATGAAGGCTACCTGACTGAAAAGACAGGCATGGAGAACAACGCTGCCAAAGTGCCTTCCACGCCTCACTTGCCACTTCAAATCGACGAACGCAATCAATCACGTTTGCCCGACAAAAAACCATTCGCCCCACCACTTATCAACCATCCAACCTACTGATGACCAAATCACGAACTGCCGTCTACACGGGTTCATTCGATCCGGTAACGCTGGGGCACTTGCACATCATCCAGCGTGCAGCTCCCCTGTTTGACGAACTGGTAATCGGGGTGGGCAGTAACGCCGACAAACGGTCTCTCTTTGAGCCAGCTCACCGTGTCGAACTCGTTCAGCGGATCACCGGTGACCTACCCAATGTCCATGTCCAGATGTTTGATGGTCTGGCAGTCGATTTTGTCCGGAGTTTGGGAGCCAGAGTGATGGTTCGAGGTATTCGACCGCTGACCGACATCGCAGGTGAATTCACGATGATGATGGCCAACCACCAGCTGGCTCCGGATGTGGAAACCGTATTTCTGATGGCAGCCGAAAGGTACGCCCACATCAGTAGTTCATTACTCAAGCAAATCGCGGCACTCAACGCTAATGACGAGCAGTTGGCAAAGTTTGTGCCGCGAGAAATCATCCAACCACTCCGCGAACGACTCCGCTCGGAAGACTAGATCGCTAACGATCTCGGCAACGGCGACTTGAGTTGCTCACCAACTGCAGGGGATGCGAAATCGCGGGCAGTGGAACGTGGGTTACAACGGCAGGTTCCTTCTACAATCACGCCGCAAATTACCCATGTTAACCATGTAACTGGCCGTGTTCGCTGCTGCGTTCAGAGGCAGACATCCGCTGACACACGTGAAGCTCAATCAACTCGTGGTCTTGCCATCGACGCGGGTCGGGAGAACTTGGTAAATCCTGATTTCCAAGCCGACTTCACCAATCATGCCGGGAAATCCTATGCGCAGCGTGCCCGTCGCTCTTGCCTGTCATTGCCTCTTGCTGTTGATCACATGCTCCATTTTGGCCACAGGTTGCTCACAAGATAAGGAAACGGCACACATACAGCCGAAGCAAGGCGGCCCGACCGCTAGCCAATCAGATGGCAACTCGGTATCAGATCCCCACTCATCCGATCATGCACGATTAGAAGAGACGCGACCAACCGCGTTGGAGTCCTCAGATCACCAGCCTCAATTCACAACAAACGCGACACAGCCGTTTGACACTGTGCCGCTGAACCCGAATCATGCCCTCACTTTTCCGCGTGGTTCTGACGCGACCCGCAGTACTCAAGACACAGCTGCTCTGGAATCACCAACCCACTTCCCGGCGGGTGTGCCGACCGAATTTCCCGCTCCTACCCTGAGACACGCAGCCTCAGCATTTAGGCAACCCACGCCCCAACTCAGCAGACCGCCAGCAAACCCCCTGCTACCGCGTTCCAGGGCACACGCATTCGAATCATCCGGCCAACCAAGAATGCTTTCGGTGCCCCCGTCAATTGAAAGCGGAATTCCAACGACTCCACTTGCTGCAAACAGCCTGCCATTTTCGACTACCCTACCCCGCGCATTATCGACATCCGAAAATCCTGAACCACGATCACCCAGCGCACGACCGACAGAGTCACGGATCGCGAGATCAATCGCATCCGAAGCCACTTTTCCCATTTCTGCCGGGGTGGAATCAGCAGCAATCCCAGAGAGCACAGCACTTGCAGGCGAGCTTGCCAATGCCACACCGAACGGAGTGCACGCATCTCAGACAATGCCAACAGGAACGGTAAAGAACGCGGCTGACTACTCGAAAATCCAGGTTTTCTACGCAACCGATCGTCAACGAAGCCACCTTCCTCTTGCTGCCTATGAACTGTCTGGCCAGAAAACCGCGTTCATGGTCGTCAGTTTTTTCTCGCTACTTTGTGTCACGTTTGCCGGCGTGAACACACTCAAAGGAAAGACACTCGCCGCTGGAGCCAGTGCTGTGACAGGAGGCTTATCGGGCTGTCTTGCAGCCAGCCTGATCGTGTTTGGGCAAACACAAATCGAAAAACATGGCGTGAACTACACGGGAGATCGCGGCCAGTTCACGCGGGGCATCGCCGAAGTCAGCATCCCCAACGGGCATCAAGTCGGCGTGGTGGAACGCCCCACTTTGCTGAGGTTTGAAGTTCGCGAAGACCAAAGCAAACATATCGTCTTGACCAGTGCCGTTGAACTGTTGTCGGACGATTTTCAACAGCGCATCTCAAGTGCTGTTACCAAGTCCCCAGATCACGACCTGCTGGTTTTCATCCATGGATACAACGTCAGCTTTGAGTCAGCTTTGTTACGCACCGCGCAGCTCGCTGTCGACTTGCCGTTCGAGGGCGTTCCGGTCTGTTACAGTTGGCCGAGTCAGGCAACACTGACCGGATACCCGATCGATGTCAACAACGCCGACTGGACGGTCCCCCACTTAAAGAATTTTCTGCTCGAGCTTGCCACTCGGGCGGGCGCGGACTCGATTAGTATCATCGCACACAGCATGGGCAATCGAGCGATGACGGCAGCCATGCGGCAAATCAGCCAGCATCCAACGCTTGACAATACGCCTCCTTTCGATCAAATCGTTCTTGCAGCCCCCGACATTGATGCTGATCATTTCCGTCGGGACTGCGCCCCGGCACTGGTCAAAGTCGCCAATCAGGTAACGTTGTACGCATCATCTGATGATCAGGCACTGATCGCATCACGGAAAGTAAATGGATATCCGAGAGCCGGTGATAGCGGGTCCAACATCGTGATCGTCCCAGGAATCGAGACGATCGATGTCAGTGGAACCGATTTGAGCCTGCTGGGACACAGTTACTATGGTGACAATGAATCCATGCTTCGTGACCTGTACGATGTCGTCCGCACACGATTGCCGGCCCCCAAACGCAAGTCATTGATTCAACGAACGACAGGCCCACTGGTCTACTGGCAGCTCGCTCAACGAACCGGATCGCTGAACCGCTAGGGCTGAGTTGCAGATCCCCACAGGCACTGTTGATACTACGGCAACAGGTTAGCCCCGATATACCGAACCGGAATTACCCCAGAGTGAACGGTCAGATCGCTGACGCTGATTGAACAGGCAACGACGAATTGCTGCCGCTAGTCCCGGTTTCGTGTTTGGCCTCCAGCAGCAAACCACCCACCCAGTCGAACTCTGCCTGCTGCTGCTCAATCTGTTCAATTAACAATCGCCTTGAGTCGCTACTCAAGTTCCAATCTACTCAA
>JAPKCI010000136.1 GCA_028823035.1 Rubripirellula sp. | reverse complement strand
ACACATTCGACGCACACATTCGACGCACACATTCGACGCACACATTCGACGCACAGATTCGACGCACACATTCGACGCATTCATTCGACGCACACGTTACATCCACGTTACAGGCCAAAGTCGCAGACCTGCGTAAAATCTTTAACACCAGACCTCAGCAATGGGGCCAACGGGACGAGTTTGATCACGGAAGGTCACGAACAACAAGCAATGAACAACCTGATCGCCAATCATGAATAACCAGAGTGATGCAATGACGAGTCAAGAATCAAGTTTTCTTGGTGGCAAGCTGATGACCCCGCTGATGACCCCATGGCCTGTCGCCGCCAGCCGTTTGTTTCGAGGTTGCCTTACCGCCGGCATTCTCTGCTTTGCCCTCTGGAGTACGCCACCCGCGTCCGCTCAGGATGATTCGGAACCTGCGACCGTCACCACCTCAGTTGACCCCACCGGGATGCGGACCATCGTTCTCGACACTCGACCTCCTTTACCCCCGCCTCCTGTTTTCTACAGTGCCAGTTCGACGACCACTGCACAGGTTGGTCCGGAGTTCATTGACCAGAGCATCCAACTGACCATCAAAGTGCTGCAGGGCAAGGCCAAGGTGCTCAGTTTTGGCTTCAAAGGTGGCGGGCAAGTGACTGAGGTGAAGGGCGATGGCATCCAGTCATGGTCTGTGCGTCAGTCTGGGAAGCAACGTTTCCTCGACCTTCAACTCAAACCGGAGGTGACGGACCCCAAACCTGTCATCAAATTGCGGTCACCACGATTCACGCTGCCGACCGTCGTTGAACTGCCCCACCTCGGGCCAGGCGATGCCGTCGGTTTTGATTCCATTGTGACCATCAACTACGCCGCGGGTATCGAAGGCAGCACGACTGAAATCAGTGGATTTGCTCCGCTGGCCACCCAGCAGCATGTCAAGCGTTTCCAGACTGCCACGGGAGGAAACATAAAACTCTCACTGAACCGGGACAGCGCATCACCTGCGCCGGTGGAACTCGTTGACACAACACTGCAAGGTACCGTGCATGCAGACGGAGACTCCGTTGAATTCCAATTGCAGAGCACCGCAGTCGTAACCGAACCCAAAGTGGAATTGACGCTACTGGCTGGCAATGCAGCTCTCGTTCAAATACCGAAGGACGACAATTATCAAGTGCGACTGGCGCGAGAGGGGAAACAGACCGTCTACAAAATCAGATTTTCCCGCAGCGGTACGTTCCCGATCAAACTGGAATTCGTTGCCAAAGTACTGGGAGCCGGAGGCAACGACCGAAGCATCGACTTCACCATTGCCGCCAGCGCGGTAGTACCAATCACATTGGATGGACTGAGTGGAGATTTGGCATTTCATCGAGATCAACAATCAGTCGTCCCGCTGCGGGAAAAGGAATCTTGGCTTGGATTTCTACCAGCCAGCGGGCGCGTCAGATTGCAATGGAAACGAGCCCGCACTGCAGGCGAAGGAAAACTGTTCTTCACCACAAGTGGGCGAGTAGAGGCACGAGTGGGCGCCGGACTGTTGCGACAGGACCATTTCCTGAACTACCAGGTACTTCAGGGTGAACTCAATTCGCTCAACATGATTCTCCGCGGCCCTGGAGAAATCCTTGATGTACAAGGAAACAACATTGTGGCCTGGAAAGTCAGTGCAACCGATGATCAACGGCAACTCGACATCACCCTCAGTCAGCCAGTCACCGACTCGAGTCAGGTGAGCATTCGCAGTCAAACACCGCTGGGTCCGTTCCCGGTACGCATGGAGGGTCTGCGACTGGAGCCAACAGGTACCATTCGCCACTCCGGTTTTCTGAGACTGACCAACCTCGGATCCGTACGGCTTGAACCGACCGGTCTGGCAGGATTGACACAACTCGCGCCTGAACAGTTTCCAGGCGAAGCTCTTCAATCCCGTCAGGTTTACGTGTACCGTTTTCCAGCGGCATCACATTCCTTCACAGTGGCTGCAGATAGAATTCAACCCGAGGTCAACGTCTCGGAATTGCTGTTGTACCAACTGGCAGAAACGGACCGTGTGATCAAGGCAGACATCGAGCTCGACATTCGGGAGGCCCCGATCCGCGAATGGGACTTTAGCATTCCTGCGGACTACTCGGTCGTTTCAGTGACCGGCGCCAGCGTGGCCGACTATATCACGGCAAGCGAGGAAACCGACGGTCGAAGAAATTTGAAAGTAATTTTTGGGCAGGATGTATCAGGCCGCCAATTAGTGAGCCTCCATCTAGAAAAAAGCGAACCTGCCACCGCCGGCGATTGGACGTTGCCTCGCATCAGACACCCTGAGGCAAAAGCGGTTCGCGGCGATATTGGCATCATTGGAGCCCCCGGTTTTCGTATTGCGGTGGGGGCGACTGACTTACTCGTTGAAAAGCCTCTCTCCTACTTCCCGAATCCAACGGCGAATCTGCAACAGGCGTTTAGGATTCGCGAGCCAGACTGGTCAGCCACCATGCAGATTGAACTTCTGGATCGTAGTGTGCAGAGCGACGTATTCCATCTCTACTCGCTGAGCCAGGAGACCGTCTACGGTAGCGCACTGATCAACTACTTTATCACCGGAGCTCCCGTTTCGGAACTGCGAATCACGCTGCCGCAAAATTTGAAAAATGAGATCGTGGATGGTCAGGATGTTCAGGATGCCCGACGTGAAGGTGACACGCTCATCGTCTCCCTGCACCAACCGGTCATGGGGGCCTACACACTGTTGGTTACCTTTGATGAAAAACCGGATGAGTCCGATGGAACATTCTCGCCGGGGCAGGTAGCTCCGCTCGGAGTCCAAGGGGAACGAGGCTACGTCCAGGTTGTCAGCCCGATGCAAGTGGAAATCGAGACCGTATCGCTATCCGAAGATATGCTGAGTCTTGATCCTCTGGAACTGCCAGCAGAGTTTCAACTGTTAAGTACCGCACCACCACTTGGCACCTGGCAGTACACAGAACGTCCCTTTGATCTCAAACTAAAGGTCGAGTGGTTTCAACCCGGGACGACAGTCAGCCAGGTGATCGAGTTTTCGGAAGCCAACAGCCGTGTGTCGCAAGACGGAGAGCTCGTTACAAACGTACTGTATTACGTGAAGTCGCGAGGCAGACGCACGCTGAAAATCAAGATGCCACCCGAACCAGTGCGTCTGTGGGAAGTTACCGTCAATGGTCAACCAGTCACGGCCCGAAAATCCGGAGACACAACGCTGATACCGTTGCCCGGCGGTACTGACCCAAACAATCCCGTCGAAGTACGGTTACGATTGGGAAAACCTGCTGTCAGAGAATCACGTCCTGATCTCATGCTACCAGTCGTTCTAGCGCCAGTGCTAAAGACTCAGTGGAGTATCACGGGAGATGATCAACGGGTACTTGTGCCAGCAGGTGGCACCGTCACCCCACCAGTACCGGTGCTGCGTCCCTCGGGGTTTGACTGGCTGGCAAGACGTGGCATCATCTCGCTGTTCCAGATCATCTTCTTTACCGTTCTCGGAATTGCCATTCGCGCCAGAACCTCAGCATGGCGTCACATGGGTCTGATTCCTTTGGCCGCTGCGATCTATCTGGCACTCTCGACCGCCGCGTTCGCATTCTCTGAAACTGGTGAACCAGTTCCCCTGCTGCTAAGTCTGCCCATTCTTTCCGCTGGCGAGGTCGTCCAGTTGGATGTCTACAACACACCGATTTGGCGAGTGAATGTGTCCTCGTTCGGACTGTTCACTTTCGTTTTGAGTATCGCAACTTACGTTTGCTCGCGTCTTGAGAAGTTCAGCCAGTACCGAGGATCGCTAAAAAGCATCGCGACTCTGTTTCTCTGTCTGGCAGTTCTGCTGCAGGGTGACGGTGCGCCATGGTTCTTTCTGTTATTCGCGGCTGTCATTTTCATATTCATCTTCCTGCATTCTGTTTGGGATGGGTTCAAATCCGCCAACCGCGAAATCCGGCGTGCCCTTAGCAAGCGGAAGGAAATGAATTCTGCACTACAAAAAGAGAATTTCTCTTTTGAAAATGAAGACCTTTCCTCAGTTGATGATGAGCTTTCAGGTGGCGGATCGGGGACGGTGACTGCACCACTGATCATGCTTGGATTCCTGCTCTCATCAGCATGGGGCCAGCCTGGTCTGGCAGCAGATCCCAGTCCGCAGCAGACAATCAATCCAGGCGTTTTGCAGGCCGTGGATTCAATCCAACAGAACTGGCAGGTAACGCATGCTGATCAGCGTCTGACCGCCAAGGGCACCCTGCAATTATCAGGCAAACCAGGCGACCGCTTTCTGATGCTGAAGTCGCCAGCGGTGTTAACACACTTCGAAGCCAAAGGTCTGCGTCTGACCAAGACGAACGTAACCGGGCAGGGAATGATGTACGTGATCAGCATCCCAACCACTGAAAAATCGGATCAAAACCCTGAGCCCGAAAGCAAGACCAACGCAAACCCAGCAGCGAACAATCAGAGCTATTCTGCTGTTTTCGAATTCCAATTAGAAGCAGTCAAACCGGGTGATGGCATACCCGTTCCCACCGGCGATGCCGCCGTTCAGAAAATCGAACTCAAATACGATCAAGCGGACTGGGACACACTGTGTCCTACCGCTGTTCGCATCGAGTCCATTGCTGGTGCTGAGGACGGTTCAACCCAAAGTCGCATTCTGCTGGGACCTGGCCAGGGAGTCGTCGTGCTGAAACCCAAAGCACGTGATGTGACAATGGAAGAGAAGCAATTCTTCGTAGAAGCTTCTAACCTTTACCTGCCCGGACCAGGCGTGGTAGATGGTCGACACCGATTGAACATTCGCCCTTCACAAGGCCAGGTCAGTGCATTGACAGTGGACGTTCCACCGGGCCTGACGGTGAGTGAAGTCACTGGCCCAGTGGGATCCTGGCAATTTGACGCGGACGTGGGACGATTGACGCTGGAAATCACACCCGCGCAATCAACGGTGTTCGATGTCACTGTCGAAACCCAGCGTGGCCTGGATCCGTTACCCGCCGAAGTCAACCTCTCGCCCCTAAAAGTTGTCGACGCTAACGGACAGGTGGGTCTGGTTGCGATCGCCTTCGGGCCGGACGCACAGCCAGAAAAGCTGGAGCCAACGGTGATGTCCGCCGTTAACCTTGGCGATTTCGATGCCAGCCTGAATAAAAATCCGCAGGCTGTTCTCCATCGCGTGTACCGCTACGGTGTTGACGGCGGCGAGGTGAAACTACTTGTGGCCCCCGTTGCCTCGGAGGTGCGAGTGATCAGCAAACAGGTGCTGTCGCTGGGAGATGAACGAATCATACTCGCGGTTAATTTCTCGGCCGAAATTTCCCGGGCTGGGCTGTTCCAGTTGAGTTTTACACTTCCAACTGGGCTCGAAGTTGAGTCTCTGACAAGTGCATCACTGCACCACTGGGCTGAACTCAGCGAGGACGGTGAACGTCAGATCATTTTGCACCTCAACGGAAAGACGCTGGGATTGCAAGAATTCGCACTGACGCTGACCGGGAACACTCCAACCGATGTCACGGAATGGGACATTCCCCACTTCGAATTAAAGGAAGCAACAAGACAGACGGGGGACCTCATTGTCCGTCCGACCACTGGCATTCGCCTGAGGACGATTTCCCGGCAAAACATTTCTGAAACAGATCCACGTGCAATGGGCGGGAAATCGTTGGGAGCCTTGGCTTTCCGATTACTGCAACGCGACTGGAAACTTGTACTCGGAATCGAAAAACTTGAACCCCGTATATCCGGGAACATCCTGCAGGAAATCACTCTGCGTGAAGGGCAAACCCGTTCCGCAATGATTGCAAACTTCAAAGTCCAGAATGCATCCATTCGATCGCTTCAGGTCATCTTGCCAATCACGGATGCAGACGAGATCAAAACACTGAGGGCCATTGGAGAAACGGTCAGCGACTTTGTCAGAGTCGATCCGGACAACAATCTCTGGGAGGTTCAATTCAAACGACGCATCCTGGGTCCGGTTCAGTTTCGCATCGAGTATGAAAGGCGAGGCGATCGCAGTGAGGAAACCGAAACGTTACGTCTGGCTGAATTTCCACAAGCAGGCCCGCTGCCCTTCTACTTTGCCGTACGTGCCGGCGGCCGCCTTGAAATCGAACCGGACACATTGTCACAAGGCTGGCAGAGAGTCGACTGGAACACGGTTCCCATCACCCTCCGCGATTCAGAAAACAGGAACGCGCCGGTTTTGGCACTCAAGGCACAGAAGTCCGCCGCCCCTTTGGCAATCAACGTCCAAAGGCACTCACTGGCGGATTCGCTCAAACTGCGTGTCGCCAATGGTAATTTGACAACAGTGCTGTCTCCAAACGGCGATCAACTCACCGCTGTCGATGTCACGATGGAAGTCATTCAACGCAGCAGCCTGAGCGTCGGACTGCCTCCAGGCGGGGAACTGTTTAGCATTTTCGTGAATGGAGAAAGTGTCAGTTCAATCCGCGTTGGTGGCGACGCAAATGCTTGGCAGTTCTACATCCTGCCGGGTATCGATGATCGGACCGCGAACGTGCGTTTTGTGTATACGGCACCTGGCCAAGGGTTAAGCAATCTGCAACTCGGAAGCCCACAACTCAATGTTCCACTGGAGAATATCGAATGGAGCGTTGTTGCCCCGAAAGGAATGGAACTTACTGATAACGACGGTAATTTGGAACTCGTTCGCCAGGCCAATCAGGAGAAGTATGACAAGGAATCGTATCTGTCAAAAATCAGAGAGACGCGGCAACTGAAAGCTCAGCAGGCAGCCAACACGCTGGAGCAGGCCAATCAGTTCATGCAGGCCGGTGAACAGACGAAAGCCAACTGGGCTTTCAACAGCGTTGCGAACCAATACGGATTGGACGCTGCCTCGAATGAAGATGCTCGAGTGCAACTTGAGAACCTGCAAACCCAGCAGGCCATCGTTGGCCTCAACACCCGCCGACAACGTCTCTTCCTCGACAACAATCGAGATGAAATTGAACTGAAAGAAAATGATCAATTACGGCAGGCTGCTGCCGACAATCCTATTCTTCAGCAGGATCAATTGAATTTCCAACCGCAGGAACTGAGCCAACTGCTGAGGGGAAACTCCACCGAAGACAACGCCATTCTGCAGCAAATCGCGGGACGACTCGTCCAACACCAACGAACCACCGAACCAGCACCTCAGGCAATCATCATCAGTTTGCCCGAGGAAGGTGAAATTTATACCTTCAGCCGCAGCGTTCAGGTGGCAGAAAATGCTCCTCTGGAACTCGACGTCGATTTTGAATCCAAATTGCGGATTCCGCTTTGGCAAACCTCTCTGGTACTGTTTTTGTTGGCTGGCTTTGCGGCCACCCTGACATGGACCACGACGCGAAAGAATCCTGCGGAGTGAAATTGAGATCCGGCACGAGCAGCAGGAACCAAACTAAAAACCGATCCCCATCGGAAATAGTCAGGATCTGCAGTGTGGCCAGAAAACAGCATCGCTTCGATTCAATCAAGCGTTGCGGTTTTTCAGTAACGCAGGCGCCGCTTGTTCAGTGAACTGACCACACAGAGTGGTGAGATAACGGACCACCCCCGGATGCCCTTGAGTCCGCATCTCGCTTGCCTGAGCTTTGGCAATTTGCTGCTCAATCGCCAAAGCGTCGTTCCGACCCGACAGAAACGTCTTGACCGCCATCAATTCACACCCACCACGCTCCAAAGAATAGTCCGGCAATTCCCCGGCAAACGAAAGTCGGAAGTCCGAGGGGTAACGAGTTCCGTTGACTTCGATCGTGGCGAGCATCTGATCCCAGAATTCAAGAAAACCACTCTCAAAGCCGACACCGCTCTTTTGCACAAGCGGTGGTGTGTCTCGATCGAACAGATCAATGTAAATGAGCATCCAGCGTTCGTGCTTACGGAGGTGTGCCAACGCCAACGCCAGATTCTGCTGTACCAATGAGCGTGCGGTTGCCACATGTCCGTGACAAAACCACTCGCATTCGGGAGGGTGCCCGACAAACCCTTGGTCGGACGCAGCCCGAACATGCCATTCCTGATCACTCTCTGTCCTCTCAAAGCAGATCAGTTCGCAATCATCCCCAGTCTCTCGACCTTTCTCACATAAGCAGCAATCCGGTGGCATCATTGGCATTCACCTCTTCATGTAATCAGGGATCCGTGGTTAAGACCTGTCGCATTCCATGAGTTTTCGTGTGCAACCAATTGCAATTACAAAACCCAAGTTTGGTCGTTCACATCATAGCTCCAACAGTGCGTTGCTTTTGCCAGTTGCAGATTGAAAATCCGTGAACTGCCGTTTCGTGTTCACTTCACCATTGAACCCTCGAGCCAAAACACAACACCATCGGTCGGCGCATCCTTTGCCACCAAGGATTTGCCATGAAGGAACGAAAGGCCCGATTTCCATAATTTCTGACTACCGGCAACCACTCACGGATCAGAATCACAGGTTCATCAACTGAATCCACTGTCAGAGTGCCGAGCACACCATTGGGCACAGGCTAAAATACCACCAAATCACACTGTGATGGAGTGCAAAACCATAACGCTCACCATCAATCAGGCCATCCAATTCGTGCGGTGTGTGACTGAGTCAATACAAACCCCAAATCGCTGGGCTGCTACAATCTTTCCCTGCTGCAATCTTTCCCTGCCTGAGCTACGTCGATGGCCTGACTGTCGTGCATGGTTTTCGGACGTAAAGGAGCATCCACATGTTACGTTTCAAAATGATGTTAACAAGAACAGCCATGGGATGGCTGATTCTAATCCTGACGGGATTTTCGCCGTCGTCAGGACAAGATCACTGGCTGGCAGGGACTGGGCGGTCTGCAATCACGCCGACCGAGCCATTGATGATGGCGGGCTATGCATCTCGTACGACTCCCGCCACGAAAAAGAACATTGATTTGTGGGCCAAAGTTCTGGTTCTGGAGGATCACACGGGAAATCGGGGAGTACTGATTTCTTTGGATCTGGTAGGCATTGGCCGCCTTCTTTCACAACGCGTTTGCCAACGTTTGAATGAGTCCTTCGGGCTTGAACGTGATCAGATTGCCATTTTCACAAGCCATACGCACTCAGGACCCGTCGTGGGTCGAAACCTTGCGCCCATGCACTTCATGCTTGCTGAAGAATCCCAGCAAAAGCAAATCGAATCCTATGCCGATCGGCTCGTAGACGAGATTCAATCAGCTGTCGGCATGGCCATCAAAACCAGCGAACCAAGCCGTGTTCAATGGGGCAACGGCAAGGCCACCTTTGCGGTCAATCGTCGAGAAAATAAACCTTACGATGCGATTAAAAAGAAGAGGGCAACAGGAACTCTGGCTGGACCGATTGACCACGATGTTCCCGTCCTGAGTGTGCGTGATCTCTCGGGAAAACTGCGTGCTATAGTGTTTGGCTATGCCTGTCATGCAACCACTCTGGCTTCCAGCCAATGGGATGGCGACTACCCCGGTTACGCGCAAATTGAATTAGAAAAAGCACATCCGGAATGTACAGCGATGTTCTGGGCCGGCTGTGGTGCCGACCAAAATCCGTTACCACGACGCACGCTGGAACTGGCAAAGGAGTACGGCGCCGAACTTGCACGGGCTGTGAATGACGTGTTGGCCGCTCCCATGCCGATCCTGCAACCCAAACTGGTGTCGACCTATGACGAAACCAAACTGCAGCTTCAGGGAATCCCCGACTCAGAACAACTGAGCCAATCCGCCAAATCGACCAACCGTTATGAATCATCAAGGGCGAAAATCCTGCAGAAACAGCTGCAAGACGGGGGATCCATCCCGGATACCTATCCCTATCCAATTGCAGTCTGGAAACTTGGCAAGGAAATTAATTTTGTCCATCTTGGTGGCGAAGTCGTTGTCGATTACGCCCTTCGCTTGAAAGACGAACTCAATGGAACGAGGACGTGGGTAGCCGGATATGCCAATGATGTGATGGCCTACATCCCGTCCCGCCGCGTCCTAGCGGAAGGTGGGTACGAAGGGGGTGGCTCGAATGTCTATTACGGTCTGCCGGGGCTTTGGCACCCAGATTCCGAGGCAAAAATCATCAACGCCGTGCACGACTTGGACGAACAGGTCCGAAGGCCCTGAGCTTCAAGATGAGTCCGCGATGATCCTCTCTTCTGTTACCGGAAAGGTTGAACCATGAATATTTTGCGTGCTTTTTTTACCCTGCTGCCGATCATTACAATTCCATTGCTTACGAGCCCTTCCACGTCAGCAGCCGAACCGACGCTAACACTCAGCTATGAAGAACCGCACTGGTTGATCATTCATGGCGACCAGATTCCAGGCAAAGAAATTCGAATCAATTACCTGGAAGCTTACTGTCGCGCCGACTCAACGGATGCAGACTGGGGCAAGCACACTGTGATCAAGCACAAGCCGCAACTTATCTCTCTCAGTGATGATCAAACAACATTGAAACTGCGTGATACGGTCAGTGATGGATTGATCGTTGACCACACGATCAGGGCCAGCAGTGACGAAGTTGAGTTTCAAATCAAGGCACACAACCCGACGAATCAGCGATCCGAAGCACATTGGGCGCAGCCCTGCATACGCCTTGGTGACTTTACCGGGTTCCCCAACAGAGGCGGGGACCTCGATGATTATCTGCCCAAGTGCTTTGTGTTCCTTGACGGAACTCTCGTCCGCATGCCCAACATTCAGCCATGGGCGAAGCAGGCACGCTACATCCCCGGTCAGGTCTGGTGTCCCAAAGGCGTCCCTCGGACCGATGTCAATCCGCGTCCACTCAGCTCGCTGGTTACAAGCAACGGCCTGATCGGTTGCTACAGCGGTGATGAAAAGATGATCTTCGCGGTGGCGTTCGAGCCGTACCAGGAATTGTTTCAGGGAGTCGCACGTTGCCTTCACTCCGATTTCCGGCTTGGGGGACTGCTGCCCAATGAAACCAAAAAGATAAAGGGAAAAATCTACCTGATGAACACAGACCTGCCCAAACTGTTGACGCGTTACAAATCAGATTTCACAGAACAACAACCATGAACATCCAAGGTCAGAATCAGCATCACAAGTCCTGAATTTCATGGACTTTGATATCTGTTGCGGCAGCAAACATGCATGCCGCCCGCCCAAGCCGACGCAGACCATCGGCTATTCATTCAGATACATATCACGATCATTCCGCTGACCGGCAAGATCCCGAAACTTCTGCAACAGCAGCTCTCCCTCAGGGTCCACCAACAAATGATTCCCGGTGGAACTGTCTCCATCGTGCAATTCGTCCCACCGCATGACCGCCGCCGTCTGTGCTGTCAGACGATCCTTGATGGCCGCAACATAATCGTAATCCAAGTCTTCAAAGCCTTGAATCGCCTTCAATGATCTGCCAGCGATATAACGCACAACGTCATAGGGATCGGTCAACAAATGCGCTAGATAACGGGCCATCCAATCTGCTTGCGATGCTTGCATGGCAGGTTTCCACCCCATATGCCACGCCACAATCGCTCGGATTCCAGCATCCCCTTGCAGAGACCATAAAACTCCCGTTGCAAGATTCGATTCGGCCTCGTCCAGAATTGGTTTTTCGATGCCATACCAAGATTCCAACTTGTCAGCAGTCCAACTCAACGGCTGATCAAGATGGCACAAATTACACGCATTGGGACGCTCCGCTTGCTGATCTCGCCCCACATCGGGTGACGAAATCTGATGACTCCGCATTGCCTTCATCAAGCCGTAGGTTGTGTGGGGCATGTGGCAGTTGTAGCAACGCGAACCACTGCCGGCCAAATCGTGGTGGGTGTGGCGTTCCCCGTAGTCAGCAGCATCATGGCACTGCGTGCAGGCATGGTCACCGTCCATATCGATAGCGAGTTGGTCATTGGCCCAATCTGCGGTCGAGCGGGAATCGCCGTCCTCTTTGTGAACTGCATGACAGGAAAGGCAAGACATGGTTCCCTTCTGATAACAGGGGGAATCCGCCAAGCCATTGAATTCCCGCCCCGACACACGAATCATCCCATCTTTCCAGAAAACCGATTCAAAGAACGCCTTGGAGTCCTGGCCTTGTTTTTTCAGCAATGATTCGCTGCTCGGATTGCAGCGATAAAGATGTCGCGAATCTGAAAGTGATTTACCAGGCCGAAAGGTATGTCCGTCATTCCGTGTCTTCGGATCCAGATGCGTTGCCATCGCATGGCAGTTGCCGCAGACCTGTGAACTGAGACGGTGGTCCAGGTCGCGTGGATTGACAATCGGATCCACCTGGTTTTGCAAGTCTGGATTCCCCGATTCAGCATCACTGGCAACCGTGTCGCTTACGGACGATTGCCGTTCAACCAGACCTGACTGATCCTGAGTCGTGCGGTGAAACGCAATGTGTTTTTCACCCGGACCATGACAAGCTTCGCACGAAATGCCAAATTCAGCAACTTTGGTATCAAAGACGAAGTCACGTGAGAGTTTTTGCTTTGGATTGGTGGTGTGACACTGCAAGCAAGTGTTGTTCCAGCGACCGATCTCGATATCCGCATCACTTGTTGGCGGTTCAAGAAAGCAACTCTTTCGAGGAACCCAGCGGTCAGCTTCTTTGAGATAGACGAGAGGAAATTGCCCCAACATCCGCCCCTTGCCCATGGGAAACCAGTAGACCTGCATATGGTGCGAACCGGTGCTCATCACCACGGGCAATCGGGACGTCTCGTTCGGAGACACTGGTGGTCCTTCAGACTGCACAATGCTGGCTGGAAGTTCCACCCAACAAAGATCGCCTTCCTGCGTCATTCGATAATCACGCCCATCGAATGAGACCGTCTTGCCACTGAAGTCACCCATCACGGAATCAGCAGTGGCCAGTTGTGTCATCGTGCGATGATAGGAATCATGCCACGAGTGATAATTCTGTTCGTGACATTCCAGACAGGCAGACGCTTTCACATAACCGTCTGAGGTAACCTCGAGCGGTCGAAAGGGTTCAAATACGGCAGGCGTAATTGGCACGGTTCCATTCTCACCCCTTGGCGTGCCCTCAGCGCTGGACGTGCCAGCAAGATCATCCGCGTTGAACAGCAGAGGCCACAGCCCCACCAATGTCAGACAGAACAATGGGAAGAGGATAAATAGACCGAGTTTCCCCCACTGGCGGTGCTTCCAATAAACTAGGACACCAACCGCGAAAGCGACGGTCCAGGCAATCGAGAAAATCATCAATGCATCGGTCATACCAACATCCACAGAGCCACTCACTTCAGGTGGCATTAAGTGCTATCCCACAACATTCAACGATAACACTTCGGGAATCTCGAACCTGCAGAAACAGACGCCAAACGGTCAAGTTCAACACGACTTCGGCCAGCATCCTTTTCCACATCCAACCCCCAGCATAAACGAAAAGCACCCTTTTCCGCCAACTCTCTGAATTCTGAACCGATTAATGGTCGTCACCACAACGTGGACAACGGATTAAAACGTCAGAATTACCTGACCACGAATTCCGTGAATCAGGTGGTCAGAATTGACGGATCGCGGCCCCAATTGCGTTGGTCGTGACTCAAATGCAACAGCGTCGCGGTTTTAATGTCACTGCCTTTCCCGGTGCATCCATCCGAGACTCCCGGAACAGGATCGTAAAACGGGACCAACCCTGCATGGACAGCCACGTTCCGGCAATCTTATCGCGCAAGCACTATCGTCGACGGTGCTTTTCGGCTACTCGCCTGTCCCGCCCTGCCAGTCATCAGTCTGGAAAGGTGATGCTGGTAACCCGGTAGAGTTGACAAGGTTCGGGTTGGCAATTTTGTTCCAACCAAAACGAACCGTTGTGGGATCTTTAACACCCAAGGCCGAGACAACAATCGTGTCACCGTCAACCTTTGCCTCGGCATCCACGAACTTGCCGTCGGCTCCCGAAATTTGAAAATCACTCAACGGCTTCTCATCTCGTGAACGAAGTCCCTCGGCAACATGTGCGAATGACAATCGAACCTTGTCACCCTCAACGGCCATCGACTTGTAGAGCGGTCCCGAATAGACGATTCCATCGCGTTGATAAGCCTTGGCCAAAGCCCACAAGGCAAGCCGATTGCCTACGTCAAGTTTGTTACGAGGATGAATATCCGCAATGTTGTCAACCAGATCAGTTGTCACAGCCATCCCAGTACCAGGCAGTTTCAAACTGGCGACCTGTGCCTCCCACAACTTCGGCAACTCCCCCGTTTCATAGCGTCCGGACCATGGTGCAATCTGCACAAAGTAAAAAGCGAGGTCCGGATTCTGAAACGAATTTCTCCAGCCTTCGATCAAATCGATCATCTTGCCTTCATAGGCAAGACCATTCTTGTTCAAGACATTCGTTTCACCCTGATACCAAATCACACCCTGAGCCGGATACTGAATGATCGGAGCAATCATTCCGTTGTACATGCCACCAGACTTGCCATCGGCTATCGTCCAAGGCTCGATCGGTGAGCCACCCCATGAACTGTTGATCAGACCGATAGGTACATTCAATTCTTTCTGTAACTGCAGTCCAAAGTAATAAAGAACAGCAGAGAAGCGAGGGACATCCTTGGGTCTGCAAACCTTCCAGTCCGCCTTCACATCGCTGGCAGGTTCCTTGTTTTGCACCTTGGGAATGTGAAACAGGCGAATCATGGGGTGATCTGCCGCTGCAATCGCCTCGGCAGAGCCGATCGTGTTGGCAAGCGTCCATTCCATGTTGGACTGCCCGGAACCAATCCAAACCTCGCCTACGAGCACATCTGTCAGCTCAATCGTGTTCTTGCCCGCAACAGTGATCGTCCTCATTTTCTTATCTGCTTTCTGAGGGCTGAAGCTAACCTTCCACTTACCGTCTTTTCCCGCTTGCGTTGTTGCTACTTCGTCACCCATGGTGACCGTGACTTTTTCACCCACATCGGCCCAACCCCAGAAGTGGATCGGAGCATTTCGTTGCAGGACCATGTGGCTATCCAGCACTGCTGGCAGCTTGACATCACAGTGGCCCTTGGAGGTCCCAAAAGAAAGGAATGCAGCACAGAGGCTGACGCACATCAACAGGTGGGTAAACTTCATGAGCAGTGTCTCGATGTGATGGTAGGAGATATTGGATGTGAATGACTTCGTTGGCGGAGAACCGGCAGTCTAAGCCTTCCCGAGGGCCGAATCCACACGCGTAGGATTGTATACTTGGAAGTTTGCATTTTCAGCTGAGCGGGGACGATGATTAAGGGTAAGACACGAATCCACCTCCGGACGCAATCCATGGTCCTGGCGTCAAGATGCTGGCGTCAAGATGCTGACGTCAAGATACTGACGTCAAGGCATCCTGAGTTCTTCGCTTGCGCAATGACTTTCGAAAGATTGGCCAAACGGCGGGAAGTAGTACCAGCAGCGACAGAAGCTGAATCCTCAATCGCCAATTGGGTGAAACAGCATACTGCTGATCTGGCTAATGTCGCGTTGTCGAACCCCAAGGCCGGGCGACGTGTGCGTAGCTTACGATGATATTGCCAATCGGAAGTAAACCGGCGACCTAGGTTTTTTCTCATCCGAAGTCCATGGTAGACCCACCACCTCTCCTGTTTTTGCAAGCGCGTTTGCAAAGTCATGATTACCGTAAACCTGCGCCACTCCCATCATCATTACGGTTCCTGAAATGCTGCGTCCAAAGATCAGCGGCCCGCTGTCAACATCACCTTGCCCTGTGATGCCGGTCGGATACTCCTGAACACAGGGAAGGCCCAGAAAACTGGTGAAGAATCTCTCGCGAAAGATCAGGTATTGATCCTTTGCAAAGTTCGCGTCGATGTCAGGCAGCAGACGCAGCATGATTACCTGAGACGTTGCGCGTGCAACAGTGGTGTCGGTGCCATCAACTCCGTTCCCGGTGTGCGGCAACAACCCGGTTTCGGGATCAAGCCGAAGGGTCGCTGCTTGCAACCACGCAGAAATAAGATCCCGATAGCGAGGTTGTCCGGTCATACGGTCATGAACGGAAAGAGCGTGAATTTCCAGCACCGTATCACAAGGCCATGCTGACAAAAATACGAGGGAATAAAGGGAGTGCTGGATTCTTCGATGGCCTTGCTCAAACGCTCGCATTCCTTTTCAAAACGCTGTAAATCGCGAGCGTCTTTTCCGTCCTGAAGCGTAATGATGCCGGCCTGCAAATGACACTTCCAGGCAGAATAAAACATTCCC
>JAPKCI010000135.1 GCA_028823035.1 Rubripirellula sp. | reverse complement strand
GAGTGACTGAGAGTTATCGAGTGACTGAGAGTTATCGAGTGACTGAGAGTTATCGAGTGACTGAGAGTTATCGTTCCCAAATAGAACACTAGTGTAAGGATACCGAGTAGCAAAGCAGCAAACCAAAGACGTCCAACAAAGTTGGCAACGGAACCTTCCAAACTGCAGCGAAACCGCCTGTTTCTGCCCCACATGCCCCGGTCATTATTCTGCCCACAGTTTAATCTTTCGGCGTGGTTTGGCGAAGCTTGGTTGAATTCAGAATACAATAGAATTGCAAAATACGGATTCTGAATTCACGAAACCACCCTTCTGACTCGGCTGACCCGGAAAACCGCTACTGGACGCGTCTGACAACCTGCCCCCACTTCACTCGCCGCCACTCGAACATTGATGCGTGGAGTCGACGAAACAGCGTGCGGCGGCAATGGTTTTCCGACATGAAAATGCGAGTCGGTCGACAACATGGCAGGCGCTGCCGAGCCAGCTGAAAACCGTTGGAAAACCAACCGACCGGGCAGTGCCGCAACAGATCGTGTACGCTATCGGCACCACCATTGGTTCGCCATCGAATCCTGATTTTCGATCCTGCCATGCTTGCTTTTCGCCTGATCATCCACCCTGTCCTTCAGTGATTGGGACTCGTCATTGTTTTGCTCTCTGCCAGCATCTCGGCCGCTAAACCGGTTGACTACAAAGAGCAGGTTCGACCAATTCTGCAGCAACACTGTTACACATGTCACGGATTAGAAACCCAGGAATCAGGGCTTCGACTCGACCAGCGTAAGGTCATGCTTCGAGGCGGTGATCTGGGACAGCCGACGCTTGGTCGAGAATGGTGTCAGGTTCGTCCAGCTATTCAATGGTGCCTATGCATCAGGAGGTCGCCTGAACTGGGACGGGCACAGCAACCTTAAACCCCAGTACGACATCCACGGCGACATTCTCGACCAGCCTGTCGCGGGACTGCTCACAGACTTGAAACAGCGTGGCCTGATTGATTCTACTCTGGTCGTTTTTGCTACCGAATTCGGGCGAATGCCGATGTTTCAGGCAGGCACATTCGGGCGGGATCATAACCTGTTTGGCTTTACATGCTGGCTTGCCGGCGCAGGAGTCAAAAAAGGATTCAGCTATGGCGCGACAGACGAATTCGGTTTCCGGGCGGAAGAAAACGTTCTCACTGCACATGACTTTCACGCCACCATCCTGTATCTACTGGGACTGCGTCACAAAGAACTCAGCATCTACCACAATGGGATTCAGCGAAGACTGACAGATGTGCATGGAAAGGTCATTCGGGAAGTACTGGCGTAGTTTCCAGACCCGACAAAAAAAGAGCCGCTGCATTCGCAGCGGCTCCAATCTCGCACTTTGCTGGGATTCGACTCTGTTACTTGGCCGAGAACTTGAATACCGTCGTGGTCCGGTATTCTTCACCTGGCTTCAAAATTGTCGACGGAAAATTGAGTTGATTCGGGCTATCAGGATAATGCTGCGTTTCCAGGCAGAAGCCACCTCGGTGTACATAAGGTTGCCCGGACTTTCCTTTCAAACGCCCATCGAGAAAATTGCCGCAATAAAACTGGATACCAGGTTCCGTTGTGCGAATCTCCATCACCCGTCCGGTGGTTGGCTCATGAACTCTGGCAGCCAATGAGAGATCGTCGCCGTCGCGATCGAGCACAAAGTTGTGGTCAAAGCCCATCCCAAATTCCAACTGCTCGTTCTTTTGACCGATATCGCGTCCAATCGCTTTTGCCTTCGTGAAGTCGAACGGTGTTCCAGAGACAGCCTCCAATTCACCCGTGGGAATCGAGGTTGAATCGATCGGCGTGTACTTAGTGGCGTTGATCATTAATTCGTGGTCGAGAATGTCCCCCTGGCCTTCACCCTTTAAATTGAAGTACGAATGTTGGGTCAAATTGACCGGCGTCGCTTTGTCGGTGGTGGCCAGATAATCCACGATCAGTTCGTTGTCATCTGTCAGCTTGTAAGTCACTTTGATCGAAAGATTACCCGGGTAACCCTCTTCCTTGTCCTTGGCCAGATAACTGAGTTCCAAACCCGACCAGCCTTTGCCACCGACCAGTTTCGCATCCCACACTACCTTGTCAAAACCAATGACGCCGCCATGCAGATGGTTCGGCCCATTGTTGGTCGCCAGTGAATAAGTTTCACCATCAATCGTGAATTCGCCATTCGCAATGCGATTGCCATAACGACCTACAATTGCACCAAAGTACGGTTTGTCGACTGCGTTGATGTAGCCTTCGACGCTGTCATAGCCGAGCGTGATATCCCCGAGTTTTCCATTGCGGTCCGGAACCAGAAGAGCGGTCACGATTGCACCGTAGTTGGTGATCTTGATTTTGATTCCGGATTTATTCGTGAACGTGTACAGCTTAATCTTGTCGAAATCGCTGACTCGTTGTGCCTGAGCAGAACTACCAAGGATGGTGAGGCAGAGAAGGGTGGCGAGCAGTTTCTTCATGGTGCTACTTTAAAATACGAGTGACTGCCGAGAGCAGATAAAACGAAAGGAAACATGATCACACCCCCAATAGTTTGCGGCGTAAATCGTTCAATAGTGTCGACTACTCACAGACGATAATCAATGCGATGCGGCTTCGAAGCTGCAGAAATTTCACAGAGCGTCGCGATTTTCCGTCCCTGAAATCGCCCGAAATCCCGAGGACAGAAGCCCACCAGGCGATCAAACCACCTTCATTCCACTCGGCTCAAAATCACCTGATAAGGATCACCCTTACGACCTCGCACCGAGGACCGAACACGCACCTCGGTGTCCCCAGTGGGCACAGAAAGCCCCCGAATCATCACGCGAGTTTGGTCTGCTTTGAGCACAACGGTCTTCTCAATATCGCCGATCTGCAGCGTCACATCCATGGGGCCGACGGCGTTGCTGAAGATCACTTCTGCGTCAAAAGTCGCTGGCCGATCGACATGAACCAGCCAGACACCTGCCCCCCCCCAACCCTCGGCCTCTGTGACTCTCCAGTCCTGCAACGACAAGGCACTAACCAATTCCTGATTTGAACCGATCACTATCCGTGGCGGCGCGTAGTTGTCGCGTCGGGTTCCAGACACATCATCAAACCATTCATCGTAGGCCTTGAGCATTGCCTTGAACGTATCTGGTTTCGCCTCAGCCAGATTCACTGTTTCACCTTGGTCCGAAGACATGTCATAAAGTTCGAATGGAACATTTGCCGGCATATTTTCCTTGCCAAAACCGCTGGGGTGCACCAGTTTCCACTGCTGATTCCTCACTGCCATGTGATGGTACCGAACCGGTTGATCACCACGATGAACCTGCAACACCAAATGACGATCCGGCCACTCAGTCTGCTGCCCTTCCAACAGTGGCAAAAGACTTCGCCCATCTACTTTCGCCTCAGCCGGCAGATCGACGCCGGCCGCATCCACGATGGTGGGTAGAAGATCGATATGTGCGGAAATCCGATCGCTAACGGTGCCAGCCGTCAAACGTGCCGGCCAGCGAACGAATAGAGGACTACGGATTCCACCTTCGTGAACCGTTGCCTTCATCCCACGAAAAGGACCGACATACCGCTGTGAGTTCGGCCCATTGTCCACCAGGAAAATCACGATCGTGTTTTCAAATAGTCCCTGATCACGGAGATGTCGGTCCAACTTGCCAACATTCTGATCGACGTTCTCAATCATTGCTGCAATTCTTGCCAACTGATCAACATTGCCACGATTCCCGGTCATGATCGATTTCAGATCAGTCGTCTTGTAGTACTCGTACAGTTCATTGGGCACATCGTGATAAGGTCCGTGCGGCGCATTGGTTGGCAAATAAACAAAGAATGGCGTCTCGTCAGCCTTGCAACGATCAATGAAATTAATCGCCGCGTCAAAGTACAAATCAGTGCAGTATCCCTTGGTCTGAATTTGTTTTCCGTTCTCAAAAAGAATCGGATTTGTATAGCGTTTACCGTTCTCGATTGGCTCCGAAGGTTGGGCCAAACCACCACCACGGTGGATATAAGACTCGTCAAACCCCTGGTCGATTGGACGCAACGGGTAGTTGTCTCCGAGATGCCACTTGCCAAAGATCCCGGTCGCATAGCCGCTATCACGAAGGATCTCCGCGATCGTGATCTCATCTGGCTCCATCATCGACCGGCCTTTGAAGGTGTCGACGACGCGTGTCCGATAGTGATAACGTCCGGTCATCAGAGACGCTCGTGTCGGTGAACAGACAGGACAGACGTAAAAGTCTGACATTGAAGCACTGTCTTGGGCGAGGGCATCGATATTCGGAGTCCGAATCACCCGGTTACCTGTCACCCCCTGATCCCCATAACCCTGATCATCCGGCATGATCACCACAATGTTTGGGCGAGAAAATTCAGCAGCCTGTGCCCCGCCAAACCACAACGTGTTCGCGGCGGCAGAGAGTCCGATGACCGTGATAAGAACCAGACGGGATTGCATGTAAAACTCTTATTCGGGGGTTGATAAGGGAGCAACGTATGACAGTTTCTATTTCTTCTTGCGTCTGACCACGCGATTGGTTTTCGCCGGAAAATACTTTGACTCCGTTCTTGAAGAGTTCAAGAAAGCCTCGAGTTTGCGTACCAATCCGGGGTTGGCGTCCGCCACATTCTCTGCTTCGCCGCGATCCTGTTCAAGATTGTATAGTTCAAGCGGCTCTTCAGTACCGAAACGGATTCCTTTCCAATCACCAAATCGAACCGCTTGCTGGAATGGTGAATGGATCTCCCAGTAGTGCATCATCCGTGGCCGCTGCTCTTTTCCCCGCAAGGTAGGCAGCACTGACATACCATCCAAATGCGGTGGTGCTTGAACATCAGCCAACTGGCAGAGCGTTGGAAAAACATCACGCATATCCCAGACAAAATCGCTACTCACCCCAGCCTTTATTTCCCCAGGCCATCGAACAGCCATCGCTGCACGGATCCCCCCTTCATAAAGCTGACGCTTGGTCCCCCGCAGCCCTCCAGCGCTATTGATTGCCTTCACAAAAGGCAAATTGGGTCCATTGTCAGAGGTATAGAAAACAATCGTGTCCTCATCGATGCCCAGTTCCTTCAACAGGTCCATCACCTTGCCGACAGTCTGGTCAGTACGGGTGACCATTGCCGCATAATGCTGCACCTGATTCCCACCAGGAATTCCTTCGTACATCGCAAACGCTGGATCATCTGTCGGAATGATGTAATCACCGTGTGGTGGCGTGACGGCCATATAGAGAAAAAACGGCTGATCGCGGTGCTCCCGAATCAACTGCAAAGCTTTCGCCTCCTGCTGATACGGAATGTAAGTTCCTTTCTTGCCATCGGCATTGCCCGGCACAGGAACCATCTTGCCACCGTCCCAGATTTCGGCGGGAAAGTGGTCGTGGGCATGGACCTGATCGAGGTATCCGTACCAGTAGTCAAACCCCTGATTCTCGGGGGCCCCAGTCGACCCGGGATTGCCCAAAGCCCATTTCCCAACACCAGCAGTGTAGTAACCAGCCTCTTTCAGAGCCTCGGCAACGGTCACATCCTCGTCTTCGAGGAACACCAATGGCCGACCATTTTCCTGACTCAGTTCCTTTAACAAAGCCTTTGCCGTGTTGTCACGTCTTCGGCAGTGCCCCGTATGTAACCCAGTCATCAATACACAACGAGTAGGTGCACATACAGCTGATCCTGAATAGTGATCCGTGAACTTCATGCCCTCGGCACACAAGCGGTCGAAGGTCGGTGTCTTCACATGCGGTGAACCAAACTCACTGAAATCCCCATAGCCAGCATCATCAAGCATCACGTAGATGATATTGGGTTTTCTTTTTTTGGAATCAGCAGCAAAAATCCCTGACGTCGACAACATCCCAAGACAGAGGGTCGCAATAAACCAATTGAACTTTATCATCACTGTTCCGTTAATGGATGCAGGTAAACAGTACTTAAAAAACAGGTTTAGGCATTCGGGATTTCAGCAACAACTATGTTCACGGAAACCGCTGCCAGCCAATGTGACAACTGCTTGCGAAAGTCTTCTGAACCAAACTCAATGATGTTCCATTTCGAGTCCGGCGATTCGAACGCCGTCTGAACCTTTGCCAACCCATCATGCAGAACGTTCAGGATGGCTAACTCATCGTCTACGTCGATCACCCTAGACACAAACTGAACTTTGCCGCTTTGAATTTGCCGCGTCAACTCACAGAGTTTACCCTGAATTGCTGCAAACCGCTTGCCCATAAAAAACACGCGTCGCAACTCTCTGGCCACATTGAACTGAAAAACGGTGTCGGGGCCAAAATACAGACTTACCTGACCTTGTTTACGAAACCCGATAACAACAGCAACGCCATCAATTTGGCACTCCGCCCTTACCGGCATCTGCTTTCCATCCCTCAGCAGATCCTCACGATCATGTTCCGTCCTTGCCATCCCGCAATCTCCTTCGCAATCTCCTTCGCAATCTCCTTGGCAATCTCCTTGGCAATCTCCTTCGCAATCTCCTTCGCAATCTCCTTCGCCTTCGACGTCAACGCCGAACATCTTCGCGATCGAGACCGACTGTACAAGACCACACCGAGTTCCCTGGGTCCATCGCGAAAAAATCAACACTACGAGTCCCGCAACCAGCCACTATTCACTCTCCCGCAGAACGCCTCTACCGGTGAGCAAAATGTGATACCGCCACAGAATTCATCAAACACGAATCACACACACCCGACCCCCTCATCCAATACAGCTTGCGGCCCTCTCACAACACACACTAGCGTTTGAGTGCAGATCCGCGAACTTGCCAGTTCGGATGCGGTGTGTGTGCCGCGTGCATCATTGCGGCAGCCTCGGCGACAAGTTCCGGATATTTGCTGGCCACATCCGTCGTCTCACCAATGTCACTTCCAAGATCGAATAACTCTATTTTGCCAGTAAACATCGGCTGACGAATGGCCTTCCAGTCACCGAAACGTACCGCTTGACGGCTTCCCTGCTCGTAGAATTCCCAGTACAGGTAAACGTGTTGCTGCTGCTTCTGCAGATCGCCCACCAGTGTGGGCACGAAACTAATACTGTCGGTACCATCTGCCAGTTCTGCTCCCGCTAAATCTGCGGCGGTCGCCATCCAATCCCCAAAATACCCCACATAGTCTGACGTGGACCCGGCTTGCACTGTGCCAGGCCACCACGCGATTGTTGGCACCCGGATGCCACCTTCATAGAGCGCACGTTTGGTGCCCCGCAGAGGCCCCGAAGGATCAAACCGTTTCAAGTCATGGCCAGCCTCGTCGTGCGGCCCATTATCACTTGTAAACAAAACCAGAGTTTCCTTGTCGATACCCAAATCTTTCAGGCAATCGAGAACCCGTCCAACATCCCGATCCATCCGAGAGATCATCGCGGCCTGTCCCTTATCCTGGTCGGGCCAATCCCGATTTGCATAAACCCCGTAGTCGGGAACCTCTGCTCCGTTGCCTGTCATGCGAGTTCCCTCGTTATTCGCGTGGGGAATCGTGAGAGGAACATACAGAAAAAACGGACCTTGTTTGTGATTGCGAATGAACTCAATCGCCTCTTTGACAAACAGATCATGCGTGTAATCGATCCGCTTGGTCGCGGCTCCTCCTTGAAAACCACCATAGGACCGTTCCGTTCGTTTGACAACGTTGGCCAACGGCATCTTCTCACCATCATTCCACACGAACTCGGGATAGTAATTGTGAGCATGCACCTGGTTTAAATAACCAAAGAAGCGATCAAAGCCCTTTCGCATCGGAAACCCTGGCTCATCGATCTCGCCCAATCCCCACTTTCCCACCAAACCGTTGCTGTAGCCAACCGACTTGAGCAACTGTGCAACGGTCGTATCCTCTTCGCTCAGCGACTGTCGGAGCATGTTTCCATTACCGGCATTGCCACGCACGTGGGTATGCCCCATGTGCTTGCCAGTCATCAACACGCTTCGACTCGGTGCGCAGACAGTGCTGCCGGCATAAAACTGCGTAAATTTCATTCCTTCGGCAGCCATCTGGTCCAGTCGGGGAGTCGCAATCACACTCTGACCAAAACAACCAACATCGCCATAACCCAAATCATCAGCCATGATCAAAATCATGTTGGGCTGTTCCGCGGCCTGAGCGATGCCGGAAGTTGCCGAAGCAGTGACCCCCAGGACAAAAACAAAAGCCAACGTCAACCAAGGCTTTAAAGATTGATTATTCATGGCCAAACCAACGGTCATATCAAGGGGTAATGCTAGAGTCATTTCTGGGGTTGATCCCACAATCGGTAGGGGTCGTCAAGCCGACGCTGCTCAGACAGCAACAGCGTCTCGAGCTCGCGACGCTTAGCAGCGTACCGCGGGTCATCAGCAAGATTCTTTTGATGAGCAAGCGGCACGGTCCCGGTCAGACTAGTGACGGCCGCTTCGTGATGTTCAGACAGAAACTCATGCGGGTTTTCCGCGAGATCGAATAACTGTGTCTCCCGTACATCGCCATCCATGACATCGTACTTGATCAACTTCCAATCCCCCTGTTTGACGCAACGCATTCCCGGCTTGGTTCCTCCGCAATAGACTCCATACAACACATCCCGAATTTTCTTGTTTGTGCCATTGAGCACAGATCGAAAACTGGTTCCCTCGTTAGTTTCAGGTGCTGTAACACCTGCCAGATCACAGAGGGTACTGAGCACGTCCAGCAGGTAAACGTTGCCCTCAGCACGTGTGCCAGGCGAAATCCCTGGCCCTTTGACAATCAAGGGAACACGCCACGTGTGCTGATAAAGATTCTGTTTACCCTGCAACCCATGCCGACCAATCGCCATACCATGATCTGACGTGTAAATCACATACGTGTTTTTGAGTTCCCCCATCGCTTCAAGTTCTGCAAGCACGCGACCGATTTGCGTGTCAATATTTTCGTCGCACGCAAACTCGCGTCCCAGTTCGTTGCGAATGGTTTGCGGATCACGTTTCTCCCAAACTCCACTGACATTCACTTCATCACGCAAGCGGGGGTGGCCATGGTGAAACGGATGACCGGGCAGATAGTTGATCGGCAAAGGCGGCTGCCTGGGGTCGCCAGGCGGAAGCGAATTGCGATCTTTGTGATTCACAGCCCCATACTTCGACAGTAATTCCTGCGTGCCGTCCCGCGTATCATGAGGGTGGGAAAATCCCAGATAGATCAGAAAGGGGACGTTACTCTGACGTTCACGTAAATAATCCAAGACCTGATTCGCATGCCATGCACTACCAGTCTCTTCGGTGCCTCCTCTCTTGGTGGCAGTGCGACTGACCGTGAATTTCTCGTTGGCTGCTGCGTAACTGTTGCCGTTCTTGCAAGTCCGCATCGTGTCGTAGCCAGCGCGATTAAAAACGGCTGCCATCGTATGCTCGGCCAGATCAACCGGAGCGAGTGAATCGCTGGCCGCAGCAGTCCGTTTTTTGGATGAGCGGCGCGGCAAATGCCAGACGGTGCGACCTGACATGATCATGTGTCGGGATGGGGTGCAAACCGCGCCCGACCACGACCCCATGTGATACGCCCCATCAAGAACCATCCCCTCTGCAGCCAAACGATCAATCACCGGTGAATCAAGCGTTGAGACAGGGTTGTACACCTTCAGGTCAAAAGGCGATTGATCGTCAACCAACACGAAAAGAATATTCGGGCGTTTTTCATCCTCCGCAGACAATGCCACACCCACCATCAGACACGCAACGAAAGTAAGGAAACCGCGATCGAAAATAAACATGGCGGACCGTAACGAATACGAGGAAGGGGAGAGTAAAAAAACTTGCCGGCATGCGATTCGGCGGACTCCCGAACAAGTGCCCAAGAATGACATCATGATACTCCGATACCATCCAGCAAGCCTGATCTGACAACACAAATCTTGTGTCTGCAAAAGCAAAACTTCGCGGGTTCGGACGTCAAAAATCAGGGCAATGGATTTTCGAACCACACAATATTGTTGCTAAAGTGACCGGCGATCAACAAATCAAGGTCGTGATCACCATCCATATCAACCGCACGAATATCGTACGCCCCCTGGTCTTTGCCAATATCGTGTCGGACAAAACGTCCGTCTCCATGATTGGCATACCAGACGGCCAGTCCATCTGCCTCTCTGCCACAAGTCGCGATATCGAGATCACCATCTTCATCCAGATCAACCGTGACGAGGCAATGCGGGCCCATGATCGTGGGATCAATTTCGAGCATGGTGAAGTCAGGGCCTCGGAACCACAGGACACCCTGACCATGCCCGCGAGTGGCCACAAAGTCCATGACGCCGTCCTGATTCAGATCGACGGGCTGGATATTGGTCGCGCCGGGTTGGTCAGCAGCAAGCAAATGTTTCTTCCATGGTTCCGCCTGACCGGGCAATTGTTCCCACCAAGCAAACCACTCTCCACCGTCGAACCCAGGCCCACCTTTGGCTCCACAACAAATGTCCGGCAATCCATCAGCATTGACGTCGCCAATACCGGTATAGTGGTTCCCACCTGGTGCATCCCGATCAGCAAAAACATGGCGTTTCCACGGCCGCCCCGCGCGGGGATCCGCGGGTACCTCAAGCCACGTCAGAGAATTAGGGATCGCCGTTTGGTCTGGGCCACGCCCCGAGTTGGCGATCAAATCGAGACGTCCATCCAGATTGACGTCCCCCGTGATCAAACAGTGAGTGCCTAATATCTCATCATCGATGGTGCGATAGATCCACGGTTTCCCCGAGAAAGGATCATCAGGACACTCGAGCCAGAACACAGTATTACTGGAACCGCAGAAATCGAGATCACCGTCACCATCAACATCGAGTAAACAACTGTGTATGCAATCAGGTCGGGGTTTGCTGTGGGAGTACTCGCGACCAAAAGCATGCAGCAAATGGGCATCCCACTCCGGGCCTCGATGCAGCAGCACCTTTCCGTCATAGGAGGACAAGACATCGAGATGTCCATCTTTATCAAAGTCAGTGGCGACAGCAGAGTTGACATTACCTTTCGCATTCGCAATCACATGTTTGCGCCACGGCTTTGGATCATTCGACAACGGTGGAAACGCCGGTTGTTTCGCAACAGGGGGCAACTGGTCGACAAAGCCTGCCTTCGTCCGCCGCAACTCTGCAATAGCCTCCCGACGCATGTCCTGCAATCTCGCCTGCTGATTAGCGTTGGCAGCAAGATTAGTCAATTCATTTGGATCACGAGCCAAGTCGTACAGTTCTTCAGTCTCACCCGGAATCAGGTTTCTCACGTACTTGTAATGACCTCGCGCTAACATGACGTACCATGGAATTCCGGGACCGTGATAGAGTGCAGGATCGTCTTTGCCCGGGACCCGATCGGTCGCTGAACCATAAAGCTTAGCCGTGTGAACCAACAAAGCCGGGTGGGACCAAACTGGTTTTTCATCGGATAGCAGAGGACTCAAATCGCGTCCATGCATGTCCCAAGGAAGCGTGATTCCTGCTTGCGCAAAAAAGGTAGGTGGCAAATCCACGCCACTTACTGGCGTTTCGATAACTCTGCCACGGATAGAATCACCCTTTGCAGTTCCAACCGGGCGAATGATCAGCGGAGCGGCAACCGCAGCATCGTGCGGAGCGACTTTGCTCTTCATGCCATGCTGCCCCCAAGCGAAACCCTGATCGGAGGTGTAAACAACAAGGGTATTCTTGAGTTGCCCCGTCTTGCGCAGTGACTCCATCAAACGACCCACATTTTCGTCGATCGCCAGCACCCCTTGGTGGTACTGACGAACCCAGTCTGCCAACGGGCGTCCCGGCTGATCTTTCATGCCAACGGGACTCGTTTTACGAACCTGACGTTCCACAGCAATTCCATTTTTTCCCGGTTCCCAGAACTCCATCGTTTGAACATATTCCGGCTTGCCTGGACGGGGCGGGTAAACATCCGCTGGAATGGGCACATCGACGCCCGCGTAATCGTCCAGATGACGCGGTGCCG
Source organism: Rubripirellula sp. (assembly GCA_028823035.1). Taxonomy (GTDB): domain Bacteria; phylum Planctomycetota; class Planctomycetia; order Pirellulales; family Pirellulaceae; genus Rubripirellula. The sequence goes on along the minus strand of JAPKCI010000135.1, from coordinate 4,334 downwards.
GAGTGAACGGACCATGCACGGCTCCGTAGCAGAGCCACAAATACCATGGCTTCTCAGCTTCACGCCCCTCTCCCTGCATGAAATCGATTGCCCAGTCGGTGTAATTGTCTGTGGTGTAGCCCTTCACCATCTGCGGCTCGCCACCATTTGTTGAGATCAACTGGTTGTCGTAATAATTTGGTGCGTTATCGGGATGCCGAGGTCGATTCCAGACCTTCTGGTAGTCCCAGTCTCGCCCGAACCCGGCGTCGACGCCTGTATGCCATTTTCCGATGTGGGCGGTGCTATACCCCTCCTTCCTGAATACAGAGGGCCAGAAACGACACTGCTCTGGATCGTAAGCACTACCCGGATAGGGCCCCTCCATCCGCATCGACTCGATGCCGTGCTGATGGTGCCCTGTCAGCAACGTCGCCCTGGATGGCATGCACCATGAACCGATGTAAGCGCGACGAAAACGAACGCCTTGACGCGCCAATTTATCAATATTGGGAGTTTGCACCCAATCATATGCCTCGTCATAACAACTGACTGTTCGCTGCGATTGATCGTCGGTGTAGATAAAAAGAATGTTGGGCCGACTCGTTTCGGCGTATCCGCTTAAAGCAAATACGGTGTTAAGAAACGTTACGCAAAAAACAACACAAAGAAATCTGGGCCAACAGAACATTAAGAAACCACCGGATCTGAGAAGAACAAAACGCTTGGCAAGAAAGCCATGAGGATAACACGTTGCCGTCAGCCAGTCCCACATTCCCCGTCAGTCATTGCTGCAGTCCACGATACAAAGCAGCGAAAAGCGGATTCGCAAGATTTGGCGAACACGCGGTTTAAAGCAGCAGCTCATCACTTTTTACTGCCGACCATTTGATGACAATCCGCAAAAATGAGACGCGGATCACGAGTAACGGAGGCCTCGGATCATGGAACTTAGCCAGCAGCTACGTCGAAAAAGTTAGAAGGGGCCTTGAACCACAGGGCCGCGAATGATGTATTTGCGTCGATTGGGCTGTTGCCCTGACCGTCGAACGCGCAAGAATGACGGGCAGAGTAGAGTAAAGCGACCAATCGATGGATTCGCTCCGCATGGTCCAGAACCACCACTCAAACAGACAAAATCCCCTTCAAACTTTAGGAGCCTGCCTCGCATGCCACTGTTCAGCATCCCCACCGCCAGTATCCTCCCTGCCTTCCGCCTTCGGCCCGTTGCCGCCGTTGCGGTTGCAACCGTCACGCTGGTCGTGATGACGTCCGTCCAACTATCGGCCCAAGAGACACCCAAAGCCAAAGCCCCGGAAGTCGAACTCGACACCACGGCAGGCAAGATCATCATCGAACTCAATGCCGAAAAAGCACCTAAAACGGTTGCCAACTTCCTCGATTACGTCAAAAGCGGACACTTCAACGGCACGATTTTTCACCGTGTGATCCCTGATTTCATGATTCAAGGTGGTGGACTCGATGACAAAATGAAAGAGAAAAAAACCAAACCTCCCATCATCAACGAAGCAGGTAACGGGCTTCTTAATAAGAAGTACAGTGTCGCGATGGCTCGCACCAATGACCCCAATAGCGCCACCAGCCAGTTTTTCATTAATACAAAAGACAATGTTTTTCTGAATCGGAGTGGGCAGAACGCAGGCTACGCCGTGTTTGGTCGCGTTGTCAAAGGTCTGGGGATTGTGGACACAATCTCAGGAACCAAAACCACTTCGAGAGAAAGTGGTGACTCCCCCGGCATGCGGATGAGGGATGTTCCTGTCAAGCCAATCACGATCAAGAGTGCCAAGGTGATCAAGTAACGGGATCGGTGAATTTGGTGCGGTTTGGCAGCAGGATCGGGATTTCGGACAGGCTGCCCGACCGCGACAGGCTTCTCAGGCGAAAAGTCTGAAACCCCACCACAAGAACACCCCTACAGAGGGGCTGGCACTAGAACTGGCAGCGAGAACAGGGACTCATTCGAGTCCGTTTAAAACGAGTTCAGCCGCATGCCCACCCCCCCTAATTTTGATTTAGGGGGGGGTCAAACCAGTTTTCTTGCGGAACATTCCACCAAATCGACCTTCTCAAGCAACAGCCTCTTGACGATATTTACCGATTTAGCGTATTTTTCGGGAAGGTTTCGCAATTTTGGCATGGTGGTATCAAAGGCTCACAGACAACAGGCGGAATTCTTGAGGCAGTTGAAGATCTGCTTTGTCGAGAAATCGACAAGGAATGCCCCCTTTTCATGCACGAGTTCCGGTCGAGTCACGTGCCACCAGAACAAAGGCCAGCGTAGCTTCAATTGGCAGAGCATCGCATTCGTAATGCGGAGGTTGTGGGTTCAAATCCCACCGCTGGCTCTTTTTCGTGATTGGTATTGTTACACATAGTTAATCAGTCATTGCGAATGTCGTTTGAAGTCGCAGCGATTCAATCCCACAAACGCTTGATAGCCCCTTGGGCAGGAGACTCGTCTCTATGAGTGAAGTCGAACTTGAAGTTATCGACTTGAAAGAAGTGGTCCTTTCGAGCAATTCGTTTGGTCCTTCGGACGTCGGTTCCATACGCACGGCCGTATCCGAGAATTACGGTCATTTCGGTGAACTGCGTGACGCGGTGAACGAGATGGAGGCTGATGATTTACTCAGCCCCGCTGGAAAAACCAAGATGGGCGTCTGCCAGTTTTTGCTGGGCAAATTCACCGACGCCTTGACGACGTTACAGTCGGCCGACGGAAGCGCGATGGCTTTGTTTTATCAAGCCCGTTGCATGTTTGAATTAGGCAGCTACGAAGATGCCGTCGGGGTTTACGAGCAGGCACAAACCTCGGGTTACAACGAGGACCAATGCAAAATCGGAGTCGCCGAAGCGTATCGTTACGCCGGTCGCATCGAAGAGGCTCTCGCGATCCTCGACAACATATTTGGCCCTGCCGAACAGACCGCGGACTACATGTATCAGCGTGCTGCCACGGTTGCTGCCGTCGGCGGTCGCATGGACGAAACGCTTGCGTTGTACCAACGTGCGGTACAAACCGACGAGAACCACGCGGGAGCGTTGTTCGGTTTGGCGTTGGAAAATGATCGCATGGGTAACGACGAGGAAAGCTTGTCCCTGTACGAGCGTGCTGCGAAAGCATTCCCAACAGGCATCGGTGTGCTGATCAACCTCGGCCTGATCTACGAAGACAACAACCAGTTCGATAAAGCACAGATGTGCTACAAGCGAATCCTGGATTGCTACCCGGACCACCCGCAAACCCTGTTGTACATGAAGGATGCGGCCGCCACTGGCAACATGCTGTACGACGAGGAAGCGCAGCGTCGAAATGACCGTCTGGCTCAAACGCTAAACATGCCGGTTACCAACTTTGAACTCAGTGTCCGAAGCCGAAACTGCCTTCAGAAAATGGGCATTGAAACCATCGGCGATCTGACGCGGACAAGCGAACCAGAACTGCTGACCAGCAAGAACTTTGGTGAAACCAGCCTGTTCGAAATCCGCGAGATGCTGACGAGCAAGGGTTTGTCTCTGGGACAGTTTGCCCACGAGAAGAAAAGCAACGAACCGCCAATCGACACCAGCCACATGTCTCCTGACGAGCAGGCATTACTGGACCGCCCGATCGCAGATTTGAATCTTTCGGTTCGTGCTCGAAAATGCATGGCTCGCTTGCAATTGAATACAATTGGTGAACTGATCCGTAAGACAGGCGATGACATGCTGGAGAGCAAGAACTTTGGTGTGACAAGCTTGAACGAAGTTCGCGAAAAGCTTACCGATCTCGGCCTCAAAATGCGTGGTGACTGACTTCCATGCAGTTCAGAAGCCAGTGTCATGTCTTTGACACTGGCCTTCGGACGATGGGCACACGGATAACGGGCCAGATGAGCCAATTTGATTTCCAACTCAATCACCGCGATGCGACCACTTCGGCGCGTCGCGGTGTTTTTTCAACGCCGCACGGCCCCGTTCAAACCCCTGGCTTCATGCCGGTCGGGACACAGGGCACCGTCAAGGGCCTGACAATTGATCAGGTCTCGACAACCGGCGCCCACATGATCCTCGGGAACACATACCACCTCGCCCTGCGGCCAGGTCATGAAACGGTCCGAAAGCTTGGCGGTCTGCACGCAATGTCAGGCTGGCAGGGGCCAATTCTCACCGACAGTGGTGGTTTTCAGATTTTCAGTCTTAAAGCCATCAACAAGATCACAGAGCAGGAAGCAATCTTTCGCAGCCATATCGACGGCGCAATCATCCGCCTGACGCCGGAACATTCGATTGAGATCCAGGAAGCACTGGGGAGCGATGTCGCCATGGTTCTGGATCATGTGATTGCCTTG
>JAPKCI010000013.1 GCA_028823035.1 Rubripirellula sp. | reverse complement strand
TGTTCGAAGGCTGTGTTCGAAGGCTGTGTTCGAAGGCTGTGTTCTAAAAGATCCGTTTCTGCCAGCGTGTGAGCTGAAGCCGTCCGGAGAGGTCAGGTCGTGACCCGCTCCGTGGCGGTGGGATTGTTACGACAGACTTAGTACCTGTTCATAAATCCACCACCATAAGCGGGGGCGGCGATCTGGGTTTGACCGGCAGCCATGGATGCCTCAGCATTGCCACTGATTTGGTGGCTCAACTTGGCAACCTCTGCAGCAGCCATCGGCTGAGCTGGATTGATTGCAAGGCTCTGTTGATAGTTTTGCAACGCCTGTGGCAAATCGCCCGATTGTTGACGCAGGCGAGCCAAAGCAAGCCAAGCTCGGGGGTTGTTGGCATCTTTCTGAACGGCGTCTTCCAGGTATTTCATCGCTGTCTGGGGGTCATTGGACTCCTCATAGAGTCGAGCAAGCTCGATTCTCGCTTCAGCATTACTCGGATTTTGGGTGGCCCAATTCTTCATCAAGGCAAAGGCACGGTCGCTACGCCCCGTGTCAACGAGTAGCACAGCAAGGCCGCGGTGGCATTCTAGGTGGTTTGGGTCGTGATCGAGGCACTGGTTATAGAGCGATTCCGCCTGAGTAAGCATCTCTTGATCCTGCCGCTGGTTCCCTAAACGGTGGGTAGTGGCCGCAAGGTTGTAATAACCATCAGCGTTTTGCGGATCGGAAGCGATTACCTTTTGGAACCGCTGCAGGGCCGCTGTGTACTGACCTTGCTCGTAAAGTTGCGTCCCTGTCGTATTGTGGCCACTGGCCGCCCACTGGCATCCAGTAGCTGTCAATATCAGGGTTGCCGTCAGCAACTGGACAAAAATTATGAAAGGATCGCGGATCTGTGCTCGATTCACCCAACAGCAACCGAATGAATTAAGAGATCCGGAGGTTTGATGACGAAGTAGGTTCAGCAGGGCCATGTTTCGTGTCTTCCTGATGCGGGTGGTTGTTTACTACCCAGTCAGAGGGGGTTACGTGTTTGCTTTTGAAGGAGTGTTTCATCCGATTTGAAGGTTTGGTAGCGATTGGACGTTATCAACCCAGCATCAAACCTTGCAAGACCGGAACTTTATGCTCGAGTCCCCCGTCAAACACGGCTGGGGAGGGGGATTGCCCGGATACCACCTACAATCGCGCCAAACTGACTTAAACCCCGTACCACAGACGATTTTCGTTGCTTAATGAAGAGGTCTAACTACACTCCGAAGCTGGTTCTAGCTCAGGAATCCGAAGACCGTAAGGAAGATGTAACGAACGTCTTTTTTAGATAAATCTCCCGTTGGACATCGTTTGGTGCCCATCAGGACCCGAATTTTAAATAGAGACGACCCCATCACGCAGGGAAGCCGGTGGGGCTGTTTAACACGATTGCCAATTCACTTTGGCACCTTGAATACGAGGCTGCTTGATGACTCTCCGTGACTTGAGTGTTCGCAACGTTCCCCGCAAAGGCGACCGAAGTTCCTCCGGGCGACTTCGTGACAAACGTCGTCGTATGGAACGACGTCTGTTGTCTGAATCGCTGGAACAGAGACAGCTGCTGGCAGGTCCCGAAATTGCCGGGATTCAGCCCAGCGAAGGGGCATTGCTTAACGATGGCAGCATCCTCAGCTTTGCCCCAAGCGAACTGGTGTTTCAGTTCGATGACGACGCCAATCTGGATCCCAGTACCCTTTCGGCAATCCGAATCACTCAGGCGGGTGAAGGTGGCGCTTTTGATTCGGCTACTGTCCTGAGCGATTTGGGTACGAACAGTGTACTGACGGTTGAATTTCGCGCCATCGAAAGTGGCCATCTCGGCAACGGGATCGAGGTCGAATTTACGTCGAATTCGCTGGCGACCGTTCCAGGCCCGGTGATTTCGGTCACGGATCGGGTGGTGGGGGTTGAGGTCAGCAGTAATCCAGCTGCTGAAACGACGATGCAGGACCTGATCTCAGCAATATCCGATGATGCCTCAGCATCGGCCTTGCTGGAAGTCATCCAGGTGACGGGGTCGTCGCTTGCGCCTTTCGGTCAGAGCATTCCGGGTGGCCTGAGTCTGACTCTCGAGGGTGCCAATTCTGCCGAGGCGGTGACTGACTTTGGCACGAATGGTGCCGTACGGGTTCGATTTGTATCCCCAACTCCGGGCCCAAGCGGTTTGGAGACAGTTTTGGAATTCGAGCAGCGTAACTTCGGCGGACCGGCATCGCCCGTGATTGTCGTCAATGGCAGTTCTGTCCGGGTGCAGCTCAACAGTACCTCCGGCAGCGAAACCTCTGCGCAGGAATTTCTTAATTCGATCAATGGGGATCCCGCCGCGTCTGCACTGGTTTCGGCATCTTTGCAGCAGGGAGACATTGAGACTCTGATTGGAGCCTCCTTGGCCCTTCCTGGATCACTGACATTGAGCGGTGTCTCTGACGTGGCCGTAAGAGCTGGCTACATCGGATTTGGGGATTCATCGCGTGAGGTTGTATTCCGGTTTGCGGAGCCACTGAAGGATGACCTCTACCAGATTGACATTCTGGGGAATGGACCGGACGCACTTAGAAATCTTGATGGTGAGCTGTTTCAGGATGGCTCTGACTTGAGCCAGCAATTTAGCGTCAACCTTGGCCCGCAGGTTGCCGCTGTCGTGCCTGAGCCAGTTCGCCGAGCTGCCAATGGCGACCTCGAGCCAGCGGTCGGCAAAATTGAAATCCACTTCAACAATGATACGCTGGACTCGACACGTGCTGAGGATCCAAGCTTTTATGCGATGATATTCACGCGAGATACGGTGAATAATACGGATGATGTGCTCCGGGAGCCCATTAGCGTTTCTTACAGCAGCACTACCAACATTGCGACGCTGGATTTTGGCAGTCCTCTTTCACGCATGTTGCAGGATCAAGGCGACCCTAATTCAGGATTTCTCACCGGTGCTGTCAGGCTTCGTGTCGGTTCGGATCGTGCGGCCGATCTTGGGCTCGGCCAAAATCCTTACCTTGAGCCTGTGGAAGTTGCGCTGGACCCTGTTACTCAGGAACCCGGTGATTCTTTCGCAACCGCGTTCGAAGTTGGGACCTTGCTGACAAATCCGATCAGTAGCACGACGAACACGTCGGTCCGAATGACGAGCGAAATTTTCAATACCAGTCCTTACGGTCTCGATTTGCCGGGTCCGGATATGGACGGAGTACGAGAAATTCGGGCTGATGATCCGTCACGTTTGTTACGGACCGTGCCGCTGGATTACGTTCGCAACGGTGCTGATGCTGTCGATGGCATTTCTGTCATGCAGTACAACTTCGCATCTTCGTGGTTGGGAGATGATCCCACCTCGCCTGGCATCAAGGAAGATCGTACTTACTTCAGTGTCATCAGCCAGCAGCAGAAAGACCGTGTACGTGAGGTGATGACCCAGTACAGCGAGTATCTAGGGATCAGCTTCATCGAGGTTGAAGGTGCACCAACCAGTGATGCGTTCATCTCGATTGCCGTTGGCGATATTTACGGTGCCGACGAGACCGCGACCAGTGGCGATGGCGGGCTTGCGGTCGCAATGCGAGATCGTAATGGGGATGGCATTGATGATCTCGCAGTCATGGACTTCCAAGATTTTGACGAGTCCATCGATGATACTTTCGGTGGCGAATTCACTCGAGGCGCGCTGTTTGCGGTAGGTCAATTGCTTGGCTATGGCTATGCCGACGATTTGCCACAGCCCGTTTCGCAAAGTTCTGATTTCATCTTCTCGCCTGGCACCGATAACGAACCTGCGTATCCAAGTGTTGCTGATATTGTTCATGGACAGTACTTGTACCGGCCTGACAGCACCGATATCGATCTTTACCGGTTTGAATTGCCAACCAGTGGTGTGCTTTCAACAGAAACGGTTGCCGAACGACTGGGTGACCCGAGCTTGCTCGATACCGTCATCCGGGTTTACCGACTTGGTTCAGACGGTGCCTTCGAGGAAGTGGCTTACAGTAATGACTACTTCAGCAACGACTCTTTCGTCAGCTTGGAGGTCAATTCCGGCACTTACATGATTGGTGTCAGTGCCCGCGGTAATTCAGATTATGACCCCATTATCCCGGGGACTGGCTTCGGTGGTTTAACCGAAGGTAGCTACGAGCTGATCATTGATTTCAGTCCGACCAGTACAAACGGTCTGACGGACACAACCGGGGTTGCTTTGGATGGTGACGGTGATTTACGCCCTGGTGACGTCTTTAATTTCTGGTTTGTCCCCAATGACGTGAATGACACATTTTACGTTGACAAGGCCGCTACTTCGGCCTCGGGAAATCTTGGTACGCTCAGCAATCCCTATCGGGAAATTGACCAAGCGATCGCGGCGGCAACGGAAGGTATCACCATTCGTATCGTAGGTAACGGTGGTGTTGATGGTCAGCTGGAAACGCTGGCTGATAACCACAGTTACCAAATTGGCTACACAAGTAATGGCTTGGCACTACCGGACGGTACATCACTGGATTTGCCCAAGGGCGTTCGAATGATTATCGACTCGGGTGCCATTTTGAAAATGAGTCGTAGCAGAATCGGTGTCGGCAGTGCTTCACTGGCCGATCAGAGTGATTCTTCGCTGCAGTTGTTGGGCACACCATCGATCATCACCGCCAATGGATTGCCTGCTCGTGATTCGCTCAATGCAATCATCCCCGGTAGCGTCTTTCTGACCAGCATCAATGATGACTCGATCGGTGCTGGAAACACCACCGGATCCAATCCCGTTGCTGGGGAATGGGGAGGACTGGATTTCCGTGGTGATCTTGATAGTCAGGATGAGTCACGTCGTAATCGGGAACTCGAAGGAGTCTTCCTCAATCACGTTCAGCACGCCGATATTCGATACGGCGGTGGACAGGTATTGATCGGTGGTCAATCGGTGGTGGTTTCACCGATTGATATGGCCGTGACACGACCGACGATCATCAATTCATCCATTCGGGAAAGTGCTGATGCGGCGATTGCGGCGACCCCGGATACATTTACTGAGACTCGCTTTACCGATCCGTACTATCAGGCTTCGGGCGCGTTCACGCCCGACTACGATCGCGTGGGTCCCCATGTGTGGGGCAACACGGTGGTCGACAACACCATCAACGGTTTATTTGTCCGCGTCCGAACGCGCGCTGGCGACGTGCTGGAAACGATCTCTACATCGGCTCGTTTTGACGATGGTGATATCACCATCGTGCTGACCGAGACGTTGCAGATTGAGGGCACGGCTGGAGGTCCAGTTCTACAGTCGACAGCACCATCATCATTGCTGGTACGTTTGAGCCAGGCAACTGTGGGTGACATTCCAGCAAACGGTGAAGAGTACATCTACCGGATAACGAACGTGGACGCCAATGGCTTGGAGTCAGCTTCCAGTCTGCCGACCGTTTCAATCACGCTGAGTGATCCCTCAGGTACCGCGGGTATTCAGCTTGAGCAACTACCGGAAGTCAGCAGTAGCAGTGATTACGTCGGAAGACGGCTCTATCGAGCAGAGGTCGCTTTGGGAGGCATTGTCGGTGAATATCGGTTGGTGCAGGAACTCAACGCGACAGATACGCTTGCCGTTGATCGTGCCGAGTCCGGATCGACTTTGCTTTCTACTGAAGACAGTGTGTTGCGGAGTCGTCTCGACGCCAGTTTGGTCATCGACCCTGGTACGGTGGTGAAGATCGACGGAGCACGAATTGAAGCAAGATTTGGTGGTAACTTGATTGCCGAGGGAGCACCGGGCTTGCCTGTGGTGTTTACTTCTCTGGAGGATCAGCGATACGGTGGCGGCGGTACCTTCAATACCAATGATCGGCCCGAAGATGCCACCATGTTGCCTGGCGATTGGGGCGGTATTTTCATCGGTCAGACTGGTTCAGCAAGTATTGATCAGGCAGTCATTGCAGGTGCTGGAGGGACAACAAGGATTGAGGGTGGTTTTGCTTCCTTCAATCCAATCGAAGTGCATCAGGCGGTCTTGCGTCTTTCCAACAGTCGTCTTGAATTTAACGCTGACGGACGGGGTCAGATCAATGGGGACCGCGTTGGGCGAGGCGACAATAGTGACGCTACCGTGTTTGTACGTGCTGCACACCCAGTGATCCTCTACAATGAGTTTGTTGACAACAATGCAGCGGCGATTTCCATCGACATCAATTCGTTTTCCTCAGCAGAGGTTTTTGACCCAGGACGCGCCACCGGTGGCATCGATTCTTCCCTAATCATGGGGAACGCGGGTCCGCTGGTTCAAGGCAATGCCCTTCAGGACAATGCCATCAACGGGATGGTCGTCCGCGGTGGTCAGTTGGCCACTGAAGGAGTTTTGGATGACGTTGATATTGTCCACGTTGTCAGAGACGCAATCGAAGTCCCCAATAAGCACATTTTTGGGGGCATGCGGCTTGAAAGTGATGCTCGCGGTAGTCTTGTTGTGAAATTCGAAAGTGCCGAAAACGAAAACGCTGGACTGGTTATCGGTGGATCTCTGCTCAGCGGAGATGATGAGTTCCGAGATATCTCCGGTCGCATCGGCGGGAGTCTTCAATTGCTCGGGCATCCTGATTTCCCGGTTGTCTTGACTACTTTGGCCGATGATACAACCGGCGCGGGATTCACTTTGGATGGCAGGTCTCAACGGGATACCAATGGTGATGGCATTGCTTTTGATGATTTGGCGAACCAAGGTATCGGTGGACTTCCTGTGCTGCCGATCGGGCCAGAGGTCAATCGGGGACTGACAATCGATAATGATGTCGATATCAATCTGCCCGGTTACTTTGAAGCCACGATCGCCGATAGCGGTGACGTTAATTTTGGATCATCAGGAGTGACGGTTGAGGAGCTTGCGACCAGTACGATCCTGGTCAATCAAAACTATATTTTTGGCTACAACACTTTTGTGACCACGGCGACCGGTGTTGAGCAACTGAGTGCGACGACCATTACTCAGCCCGCGACTCTGATCGCGGATGACGTGGTTGAAAGTAGAGGTACGTTTGCAGGGCCAAATGGTCTTGTGTCCTGGACGACGACTTCGTTGTTCGAGGATGGTATCAGCCGATTGATCACCGTTCTGGATTTGGACAGTGGGCTGACAACGCTCGGGGATATTCAAGTCGTTTCCTATCTGGATGAAGACGTTGGAATTCCTAGCGATGATATTTTGGTGACGACCGGCACACCGGGTGCTGAAGGTTTCCGTGCATTTACCATCGACACAGCTCTCCGGGTTGGGTTCTCGCATGGCGGACACTATATCGAGGACGGGATTAACCTTGTGAATGCGTCCTACACAGGTTGGGCTGCTGACGCGTTCCCACAGTTGCTAACCGCGATTGCCGCCGGAACCCAGACCTTCAGTGTCGCGGGTGACATCGATCTGACGGACCTTCCCGCTAGTGCAGATCCGGTCTTCGGCCAGAAGTTCGGGCCCAATGATGCAACTACAGGTTTTGCGTGGAATACCGATAGCATTTCCACGAATGCAAGAATTACAAACTTCCTTGAATTGCTGTCCCGTGACCCCGCGGTTGCTCCGCCCCTGTTCGACTTTGAAGCCGGGCTTTGGGACGGTGTAGTGGTTCGCGAAGGTGCGGATGATCGCAATGTCGCTGCTTTCGCAGAAAATGAGCCTGTCCGATCGGGGTTTGTTGACACGAACGCGATTCCAGGACAGTCGCAGTTCCTTGGTGAAATCGCTCCGAATCTGCAATCAGGCGACGAGAACCGGCGTCTTGGATTCATTGTCAATGGATCGGTCACGCAACGTGATGATCTCGATGTCTACTCATTCATGGCTGAAAGTGGAACCGAGGTTTTTCTTGACATCGACAGGACAGGTAGTCAGTTGGACTCGGTCATCGAACTGATCAACGCCAATGGCGTAGTGCTTGCCTCTTCCAACGATTCGATTCTTGCTGAAACAGATGCTGCTGCGATTTACAGTGATGCATCCATCAACCCTGATGCTGCTCAGCAATTGTCGGTCGTCAGCCAGCCTTTGCCGGTTCAGCAAATAACGATCGATCAGGCAATGGTCGACGCAACCGGCGGTGAATTGTCATTAAGTCTTTCGGGATTTGACGATCCAGTGATTGTGCTCGTGGAGGATTTTCAGATTGATCCGGCAACGGCCATTCAGGCAGCCCTTGCGGATGCTTACCCGGATGAATTGGGTAGCGTTGTCAGCAGCCTGTTGCAGAGGCAACCGACTGATGATTTTGTGATCCAGTTGGTATTCAATGATCAGCAGTTCACGGCAGACAGTTTACCCACCATCACGGTCGATGGTTCAGGTGTTATCGGTGCAGTCGTGACTAGCAGTGTGATCGAGACGGTGCTGCTGTCGCAGTTGCAGGATGATTACAGCACAAACACCAAGGATGCAGGATTCCGAGTTCGTTTGCCGGGAGAACTTGGCACACGGAACCTTTATCATGTTCGAGTACGCAGTAGCAACACAGTTGACCCACTTGATTTTACAACTCTGAACGATCCTTCCATGGTTCGTGATGGATTGACGGTCGGTAGTTATGAGATGCAGATACGATTGCAGGAGGACAATGAGCGAGCGGGAACACAGGTTCGTCTGGCAGACGTCCGTTTCGCCACCACTGGTTTGCAGATAATTGGGCAACCATTGCATTCGCCGCTATTGGGTGAGGAGCACGAGACGACGGCAAGCAACGACTCCCTTGCTGAAGCACAACCCCTGGGACTGCACAACATCACAGGTGATCAAACGGCGGCAAGTGGTCCTCTGCAAAGCGATCAACTTGCCAAGGCTTTCTCGGGAACCATTGACACGGGGACGGATGTTGATTGGTACCGATTTGATGTGACTTATGAGAACATCACTCGCGATGCTGCGGCTCTTTACCTGTCGACTGTTTTTGACCTCGATTACGCAAGTGGTTACGCCCGTACGAACATGTCGATGAATGTGTTTAATGGACAGGGTGAGTTGGTCTTGATGGGTAACGACAGCAACATTGCTGATGATCTACCGTCATCTGCTTACGATAACAGTACCGATGACATGTCCCGAGGTAGCGCCTCAGTTGAAGATCCCTTTATTGGGGTGGCCGAACTGGCCGAAGGCACTTATTTCATCGCAGTATCCAATCAGCAGCAGGTGCCCGAGCCGCTGGATCAATTCTTCAATGCCAATAGCCTGAACCCATTGCTCCGAGTCGAGCCGATCGATTCCGTCAAGCGTATTGTTGAGGATCGAATCGGATCGACGGGTGGAGGAACTGGAGACACAACCGAGACACCGTTGCTGTTTGATGACGGATCGATTCTCGAGCATTCGTTTGATGATTCGTTGCTGTATGTCAATACGGCGACAGGTTTGTTGCTCGTGAATCCGGCTACGGGTACACAGTATGGAACAGTGGGTGGATTGGGCGAGCGTATTGACGATATTGCCTTCAGAGCCAATGGCGAGCTTTTCGGTTACACCGGAAATGGAGGAACGGATGCTTCGGCAGAGTATGTCCGCATCGATACCGGGGATGGATCGTTAACGGTGATCGGTCTCACCGGAATGGAAAACAGACATCAGGGGACCGACCCAGCCGAGCCTCTGCTCACTGAAACCAGCAACGATGGTTTTCAGGTCAACGCGATCAGTATTCGGGATTTCCAGGGTGCAGAGAGTGGTTTCCTTGTTGGCGAGCGTCCCAGTTTACAACTGGGATTGGACTACATTACGAATGTTCTTTATGAGTTTGATGACGCCACCGGCGAGATCCTTGGACAGGGTGGAGACATCCCTGTGGCTGACGCAGGTGCAGGTACTGCGCCGAGGGAGATCGGGCAAATTGATACCAATCCTAACTCGGTGTTCCCTAATCAACTCGGCATTACCAACGCAACCGAGGTTGGCAATGATGGCGTGGCTGTTCCAAGTCTGTTCGATGGTGATCTATTCACGTTGTCGAATGTAACCGACTTTGTGACTTTTGAGTTCGATCAAGACTTTACCCTGTTTGCTGACGGTGCCCAACCGGTGCGCGATGGTGATTCGGTGACAGTTGATGGGCTTGTGTTCGAGTTTGAAACCAGCCAGCGTCTACAGTTGAGCGAGGTGGCTCCTCTCGGGTTGCTGAGCGAGGGAGCGACTATCAGTATCGAAGGCACTGAGGGTATCGTGACCTTCGAGTTCGTTCGTTTTGGAGATCCCGCTCAAGATAATATCGGAATCGCTATCGTTGATTCTCTCGGGACACTCCTGACAGCGGATCAGATCACGGCCGACTTGGTCGCTGCGATCAATGCGAATGTCATCGATGTAGCGGTCATTGGATTGGATAGCGAAGTGCATTTCAGCCAGCCCGCCCTTTCGCTGACTACTCTTGGCCCTGGCGTGAGCATACTTGGTTCCGCGGGACTGAACGATCCGATGGCCATCGTGGTTCCTGTGTCTGCAACTCTGGGTCAGGAAGAACTGATCGGTACCTTGGCAGCCGTGCTGCGTGGACAGGGTTTTGCGGTTTCCGACAACGGCGCACAACTCAGTCTGCCGAATGTGGTTTCGCTTGCAGTGCAGCCCGATCCGGCGTTGAACCCATCAGCGTTTACCATCACCGGGACGCCTGGGGTGGCAGCCGGGAACGTGCCCATTACGTTGTTGCCAACAGACACAGCAGAGGTTGTCGCCGACCGTATTTCCGCAGCTGTTCAGCTGGCGAACGGTACGGGTGACTTGCCGAATGTGACAGCTGTTCCCAATGGCAGATCCTTAACTATCCTTGGTGGATTTGTCGGCACCACGTCAGGTAATCTTGTGGCTGGTGGTTTGCCCAATGGTGGAACCATCACCGGGGTTGAACTTGTCAACGATCGTCTTTTCGCCGTGTCGGACACTGGTGGATTGTATGAGGTTAACGCTGCCGAATTGAGCGCCAGTACTGGCAATCAACGGGTTGGAAGCTATGTTGTCACATCAACCGACTTGATCGGGATCAACTTCTCCGGTCTGCGAGCTGGACCAATGTCGGTTGAGGAAGGTGCTTTCAGTGATATGCTGTTCGGGATCACGGAGGACGGTGATATTTACGCCTTCAATACCCGAGGTGAGTTAGAGCCAGTCTTCTCTGGCGGTCGCAGTATGGTATCCACGGGTGTTGCCGGTGCCCTTGGATTGGACTTCGCAACGGTCGATTACAATCTGTGGCACACATCCGGGACTCGTGGTGGCGATGCGGGCCATGGCATCGATGCTTTGACAAATGGCACCCGTGAGAGTGTCGCTGGTGGTACAAGCCTTGCATTCAATTATGAAAATGCGGCTTTCGGAGCCAATTATTCATCGACTGTGGAACAGCCTGTCGCTGAGCCGCGGACCGATGGAACGACGGTGCCAAGCTCTTTCAACGTACCAGGGGGTTCCAGCGGTGCGGTAGAGAGTAATTCATTCAGCCTCGTTGGATACGCTTCTGCTGACCAGCCCACCCTTTATTACAACTACTTTGCAGCGAATGACGGAAGTGCCGATCGGTTGCGGGTATATGTGATTACGGAAGGCGGTGTGCAGCATTTGGTCACATCGAATACGTTGGCCCGTGGTGCCGACGTAGAAGACGACGAGTTTGATGATCCCACTCAGACTGGACAGTACGACGATGACGTTGATGTCTCCGTGCAGCAGTTGTTTGATAACACAGCTAGCTGGCGACAGGCTCGAATCGATCTGGGTAGTTTTGCAGGGCAGGACAATCTTCAACTTCGGGTCGAGTATTCCACAGGTGGGACGACCCTCAGTTCTTCTGATGCCCTTCGTGTTACAAGTGGCAGAGTGCTGTCAAACTCGGTTGACCGAGAGTTTGTGGTTCAGGGAAGTCTGATTGCGGCGGGGAGCGAAACGTTTTCGATTCAATTGGCACCCGTGGTAACGGTGCCGTCGGGTAGCCAGCTAGCGGAACTTTATCTTGACGTGAACGAAACCGCAGTGCTGACCATCGATGGCCAGGATTATCTGCTGAATGACGGCAGCCGAACTGCTGCTGGCGGTCAGGTTGACATCGACCTGTTGGCCGGTGCCCCGGTTGGTACAACCTTGGATCAACTGAGTGCTGCCGAAATCGCAACGGTTGTGACTTCCGCAATTAATGGAAACCTGCCAGCAAACCAAACGGCTTCAAGCGTTTTCTTGTCTGATTTGGATGAGATTCCGCCAGGTTCGGGCCGTAATGATCTGGTGTATGAGGCGACTTCGCTTCCGTATCCCGGTGGGAATTTTACGATCGAAGGCGCGGGGCGTTTGGGCACGAACAATGATCCGGCCCCACCAACGAATGTTGATGACGTCGACTTGATGAGAGTTGAGGTCACCGCCGGGACGTTTGTGGAAGTTGATTTGGATTTAATCGCTGATGATATGGTGGGAACGCCCCTCGATTCAGTGATCCGCTTCTTTGATGCCGCAGGTAATGAATTGGCTGCCGTGCAAAATCCAGCGGAGGACAAGGTTCAGTACACGGCCACCACTGATGGCTTGATGTACATCGGCTTCAGTGGGATTGGCAACGAAACCTACGACCCCCGGATTGAGAATTCGACTCAGGCTGGGCAGACAGGTTCCTACACGGCTGTGATCAGCATGACCCTGCCAAGCGTGTATCGCGCCGAAGGGAATGTGATCGAGTTCCAGGGTGGTCAACAGGAAATCACGGTTTCGCAACCCGGTCTGTTCTCTGTTTCGGCTGACCCGGGTTTGATAGAAAATCCGGTTTCGGTCAGCAGATTCATGTCGGCTGCCGAGGTTGCTGCCGAAGTGCGTCGGGCTCTCGCTAACCGCTTCGTCCATGGCAACGTTGACTTGCTGCCAACTGCAGGTGCCAGCATCCGATTACCAGCCTTGAGTATCGTCGATGCAGGGCCATTCCATGTTGAAAGTGAGCGACATGGTGAACAGTTTGCAAGTGGAGTACTGGCAGGAACCCGCGATAATGCTCATGAGGGTGTCTATCTCGATGATTTCATCGTTGGGTTCGCGGAACGAGGTGAAGTGGTGACCGGATCCAACCCGGTAAATACACCGTTTATCACCGACTTGCGGCCCACTTTCTCGACTCCAGCAGATCCAACTTCAGGTCTGCTGACGGGTTCCTATACCGTAGAGATTCGGGACGGCAGCGAGTACGTGAATTCAATGGAGAGTGAGCAGTTCCGCGCGTTCGCAACCAACGACAGATTGGTTTCCTCGGTCGGTATTTCGGCGCGACCGGCGGCGGAAATCAGTGATGGCGATGTCTTCACCATTTCAAATGGTCGTTCAGAGTTCGTGTTTGAATTTGATCAAATCGAAATCGGAAATGGAGTACAACCAGGTCGTGTTGCGGTTCCCTTCACACTTGAAAAACTGGATGCCGTGTCGGGTTTCACTCGCGCTGAAACTGCTGGTGAGGTGGCAAGGAATATTATCACCGCGATTAATCGATCGGATGTTCAATCGGTACTTGAGGTCCCCGCGCTGTTGTCCGGGGGAATTGATGATTCAGCTGGCAATCACATCGATCTGTTTGGCGAAGCAATTGTTGGAAACCAGAGTGGTGCGATCGTCTCTGTGAACCAGACCAGATTCCGCGGTGACGAAAACCGTGATCGCGATAGCCAAGGTGTCATCTTGGTTGAAAATAGCCGATTCCTGTTCAACGAAGAGCATGGAATCGTTATTGATCATGGATTTACCGCGGATGTAGCTGGCCAAACGACGTCCGTCATCACTCGCTACCCTCGCAATTTGGTCGAATTGAATACAGAGAATCTGGCCAGCGGTGTGGTGGTGCAGAGCAACGTGATCGCATTCAACGAACTGGGGGGCCTTAAAATTGATGGCGTCCCGCAGAACTCTGGTGAAACCTTCCGCGATCCGGTCTGGTACGACCGTATTCTCAACAACACCATCATCGGCGGCAACATTTCTCCCGGTCGGAGTGCTCCACCTCAAGCGTTCAATGGGGTTCTATTCCCTGCTGGGGTCGTTTCTTTTGCTGATTCAGTGGTGGACTACCAACCGAATTTGGGTGGCATACCGCCAATCGCAATCCATCAAGTTCCGGCCAATGCACTGGGAGTTCCCGATGCTCCCGGGATTGGTGCCGAGCCTGACGTCGGTGACACAACGGTTTCACTTGGTTTTGGTGGTTCATTGACCTTGCAATTCGTCGACAATTTGCTGGCTGGCAATGGCAACGCCCAGCCTGATTTGGTGGTCTTTGAATCAGGCGAGATCGAATCAGTCCTAGTGGAAATCAGCCGGGACGGGACGACCTTCTTCGACGTCGGAATCGTTGGTGGACTGGCCAATAGCCTCGATATTGATGCTCACGGCTTTGGTATTCAAGATCGCTTTGCTTTCGTCAGATTGACGGATCTGCGCCAAGGCGATCCAAGCAGTACTTCGGCAGGAGCCGATATTGATGCGGTGGGTGCGATCAGTTCGGCATCGGTAGAAGCGTATACACCGAACGGAACCGGCATCGAATTGACTGGCAATGCCGCACCTGTCTTACTGAACAATATCATTTCCAACTCTGACGTTGGGATTGAATTGGATCCCACCTACGCTCTTCCGCTGCTGGGTGGTAATTCCTACTATCGCAATACGCAGAATGTGACGACTGACGCCAGTGTGGGCCAATTCGCACAGGAACTCGCAGATGCCGAAGTGATCTTTGTCGGTGCTCCGACCCTGATTTTCGCTCCTGCGGCAAATGCTTCGATCATCGACAGTTCCATTGATTCATTGGAGGATCGGCCAAGTTTGACTTCGGTCAAGAATCCGCTCGGACTTCCGCCTTCCCCGATTTTAGCACCCGATTTTGATGTCAACGGCCAGTTGCGAGTCGACGATCCGACCGTGCAAACGCCAAATGGTATGGGCGAGTTGGTATTCAAGGATCGCGGAGCTTTTGACCGTGGTGACTTGGTGGGACCACGTGTCGTGCTCTTGACACCGCGTGCACCAAGTCTGGGTGCGGATGCTGGGGTAGCAGAGGTGCTCGGCGAGATCCCGCTATTCTTTGAGATACAGCTGATCGACGGCATCTCGCCAGCCGATATCACGCCCGGAACGGGCATCGATGATTACAGTGTCTCCAGTCAGTCGGTCCTCTTGCTCAAGGATGGCGTTGCCCAAGTTGAGGGTGTGGATTACCGATTTGGATACCATCCGAGCACGAACGTCATTCGTTTGACACCAATCGCCGGTGCGTGGGAGCCTGATTCGACGTACGTCATTCGGATGATTGACGCTACGGATGCCATTGTGCGGGCTGCCGACGGCAATACTTATAGCGATGGCGAGAAACTGCACGTCATTGATTCCGAAGGGAACACAAAGACCTTCGAGTATGAAACAGGTCTGACTGTCACCATCAACCCGTTGATCAATTTGGCGTTGGCCGATGGTATCACTCTTGATGTGTTTGATGGCGTTTCAACCGTCACTTTTGAGCTTGACGATGACTTGTCGTCCGACCCGCTAAACACGGCTGTCAACGTCCCTAGTACCGTTCCAATGCTGGCTGCGGCCATTACCGATGCAATCAATTCATCAATCTTGAATCTGAATTCCATCGCTCATGACAACTCGATCCAGTTGCTCGGCTCGAATCCGCTCTCGAATGTGTTGCCTAGCAGTGCTTTGTTATCCGTTGCAGGAGAAATTGGAGTTTCGATCGGGTTCGGTCTCAGAATTCCCAACGATGGCGCTGGCGTCTCTGACACCCTTGAGGAAGGGCAGACATTCAGTGTTCGTCAGGGTTCTCTGAACAGCATTACGTTTGAATTTGATAGCGACAATAACGTCGATACAGACGAAACTGGCACGTCCAACGTTGCGATTCCTTTCTCCGCGGTTTCAACTTTGGATCAGATCGCAGACGCGATCGTTCTGGCTGTGAGTGGAGCACCGTTGGGCCTTGATCCTGCCAATGCCGGATCGGGTCGAATTGCACTTGGGGGAGACGCTAATTACTCATTGGATCTTAGCGATACGGTGCTGATGCAGATTGGTTTCCCCGGCGAATTTGCGAGTGTCGAGGTTCAGATCGAAATTGACTCGACAGACGATGTCAATGCATTGAATATCGCTGCTGTGATGAATGCGGCTGCAATGATCGGAGTAACGACCTCGGTCGTCGACAGCCAGATCTTCCTTGAAGGAACAGGAAATGTCAGTGGTGTTGGTGCTGTCGAGATCATCCCTATTCGGGACGAAGTCGGTAATCTGTTGCAGAGTAATCAACTCAATGGCCGGACTGAACTCATTATCTACGTCGGTGGTGGCTTTGATTATGGTGACGCAGCGGCCCCCTACCTGACCACGATGGCCGAGGGTGGACCTCGCCATGGTGTTGAGCAAGGGTTTGCCCTTTCGCCAGTTGATAGCGAGCGAGCGGTAACAGCTGATAGCGAACCGCAGTTGGTCAATCTTGATGAGGACAACGGCGTGACTGTCGTGGGGACACTGCAGACTGGCTTCACGGCGAACTTCCAGGTCGAGGTCAAGAATGAAGACAGTCGAGAGTTCTATCTGGATGCGTGGTTTGACTGGGACGCCAATGGTGTGTTCGATATCGACGAGGTGAGTCGTTACGGTTCCATTGCGGCTCTTGGAGTGGTTCCGATCTCATCCGGGACGTCGACCATTGCGGTGACGATTCCGAGCAACAGTGCGACGGGTGAAATCTACTCTCGATTCCGCCTCAGTGAAATCGCGAATCTCGGTCCGAACGGTGATGCTAACAGTGGTGAAGTGGAAGATTACGCCTTCCAAATTCTCAGTAACCCGTTCCAAAATCAGGCAGATCGGTTTGATGTCAATGACTCGGGAGCGACCACGCCGATCGATGTATTGCAGATTATCAATGCTTTGGCCCGCAATAGCGGAAGTGACATCTACTTGGACGTCCTGCCATTGCCGTCCATGTTGCCGGAATTTCCAGATGTCAACGGTGATGGAAAGGTGAGCACATATGATGCCTTGCAAGTGATTAATCAGTTGGGGTTGCTTTACAACTCCGGCAGCGGAGAAGGAGAGGCAACTGCCTTCCTGCCTGTGGCAGGCGGCGTCATGGCGTCTACGTCAACCGCGTTCGGTGACGCACTGCTCAATGATTTGACGCTTCGTCGTGAGGCCGAGCAGACTGCCAGCCAGCCCGGCGAGGATTCATCAGAGTCTTCGGTGAGTGTCTTTGACAGTCCAGCAGCGGTGGGTTTGGATGACGTCGTCGACTCGTTAGCCAGCGATACGGCCAGTGTACGAGAGGACGATGACGTGAGTGCGATTGATGCTTTGTTTGCATCGCTCTAGTGTGATCCCTGTTGAGTTTTTGCTTCTGCTTGATGGCTTACCTGCGGAGATGATTGGCTGCGGAGATGATTGGCTGTTAACATCGCCAATCGGATCAGGAGAGTAGTAGGGCAGCCGGGTGGTGTGGTCGTAGAATGTTCCTAGGGGGGCGTCGCAGAGACGCTTCCATTGGCGTTTGGGAGGACGTCTTTGATTTTTCGCTTCGTATGAAAAGCGGGTTATTGCACGAAATGGGGGGATTTTTTGAGACAAAAACATGTTTTGTGAATCTAAACCTAGGTACAGAGCCTAAACCCAGGTTCAGAGCGGTGAAAACCGATATCTAAACCGTGGCTGTTTCCGGCAAATGGATTACGTCATCCCATGAAAAGAACTCGCTCGAAATCGAAACGCAGGCCTCAGCGTCGGAGTCGGGCTCGGAGGTTGGGAGTGGAGTCACTGGAGCAACGCAGGCTACTGGCAGCGACGCCCCTTGGCGCGACTCCGCTTGACACGGGAGAGTTCTTACTCGGAACGGTTGCTGTGACGCCGGTGTTCTTCGAGAGCGATGGCACGATCGACCCCCAGTCGCAGAACTGGACGCCAGCTGAGATTGACGCTGCGTTGGTGAAAATCGCTGAGGGTGTGAATTGGTGGGGTGACACTCTGGACGCACTCAATACGGTGCATGCCGTCGAATTTATCATCGATGACACGTTTGCGATGGACCCGTTCGAGACAGGTTATGAGCCGATTGATCGGATCAGCAATGATTTTAATCTCTATGTCAGTGAGTTTTTGACGGATCGGGGATTCGGAAGTGTCAGCAGCATTGAAGATGGAGTTCGGCAGTTCAACGCGCACCAGCGTGATCAAATGGAAACCGACTGGGCTTTCACCGTATTCATGGTCGATTCTTCCGACGATTTGAACGGCCAGTTTCTCAATGGAGGCTATTTCCAGACCGCTTTTGCTTATGCCGGAGGTCTCTTCATGGTCGCTCCGTCGACTCGACCGGCATCGACTATCTCCCATGAAATGGGGCACATTTTCTGGGCCAAGGATGAATATTCTGGCGGAAGTTCGTGGCAGGACCGCCGAGGGTACTACGATGCTCAAAACCTGAATGCGGCTGGTAATACAACACCAGGGTTCGTGCAGGAGGACAGCATCATGAGTAGTGGAATGGTGCTTGCGAATGCTTACCAAGCACACCAAAGTCCCGCTTCTACTTTGGCCATGATCGGCTGGCGCGATACTGATGGTGATGGAGTCTTTGATCTCGCCGATGTGCCTTTGGATCTTCAGGGCGAAGGCTATTTTGACTCGTCAAATTCCACCTACGATTTTGTGGGTTCCGCTTCGGCAGTTCCTCTGATCAATCAGAATTCTTCTGGTCCGCAGAGTGATATCACCCTCAATCGCATCAGCCAACTGCAGTACCGCTTGGATGGTGGATCCTGGTTGACTGCGTCACAGCCGGATGAGCAGACAGCGGAATTTGACTTGTCGTTGACCATCACGCAGCCATTCTCGTCAATCCAATGGCGGGTTATCGATGACGTGACAGGTGTTACCAGTGCAATGATAGAAGGTACGTCGGTACTGCCTGCCTTCTCGAGTTCCAGTGGTGCCGGGGTTGTTTTTCTCGACGATGATCAGAACAGTCAACGCGACGCTGCAGAACAAGTACTTGCCAACACTCAGGTGATGGTCCGCCACGCTGACGGTGCTGATGTTTACAA
Organism: Rubripirellula sp.; assembly: GCA_028823035.1. GTDB lineage: Bacteria > Planctomycetota > Planctomycetia > Pirellulales > Pirellulaceae > Rubripirellula. The sequence continues at coordinate 34,543 of JAPKCI010000013.1, read as the reverse complement.
TCAGGTCCGGGCTGCCGACTATCCGGATGGAGCGCTTGGAGGCGATCTCCCCAACGTGGAGTTGTTTTCTCAGAGTCCAAACATCAACAGTGTCTTTGTTGGTGATTTGTCGCCCGGTGGAGAGATAAGGATCTTTCAGAGATTCGCTCCAGCTGGTTTTGTAGATACTTGGACTGAATACCAGCCATTGACAGCGAATTTTGACTCCCCGGTGGGGGAGGTCGTTTTTGATGTCTACGGACACTCTTTCGGCAGCTACGCACGAATCGAAGCGATGGATTCGCTGGGTACTGTCCTCCACCGCACGACGAGTGATCTGATTTCTTCCGGAATGTCACAGGCGGTTCGTATTACCGATGCCTTGGGCAGAATCGCAAGTGTACGTGTCTTTGGTCATGCCGAGACCGCTGTGTTAATCAGTGGCTTGAGCTTTGGCACCAACCCAGTCGTGACCACCGATTCGAGCGGAGGTTGGAACTTTGAGAATCTGCCCGTTGGCGAATATATAGTCGAACTGACCCCGGAATTGCTGATTCATCAATTCGATCCAGCCAGTTTCACAATGGACGTTACTGTATCGGGCAGCAGCTTCGTTCAGTCCGGAGCAAGTCGCGTCAATAGTCCTCGTTACAATCAAGCATTGCCGGGGGACGTCAATTTAAACGCCACGGTGACAGTCTTGGACGCTCTGACAGTCCTTAACGATCTCGCTCGTTACGGAACCCGAAGTCTGCAACCTGACGAAATGACTGGATTCTCTGTCGACGTTAATAATGATGGTCGCGTGACTGCGCTCGATGCCCTTATGGTGCTCAACGAACTGAGCCGAGTTACGGACGGCGGAGAGGGTGAATCTTTGCCACTCAGCGATCGGGATCAAACGGGTTCGGTTGGACGATTTCTCAGTCGACGTGACCCCATGAGAGAGGTCTGCTCAAGTCTTGAATTGGGTGACTCCCCTCTCGCGGGGGTGTTGAACTCTGCGGGTTCCCACAGACGTTCCGAAAGTATTGGCACTAACGTTGCCGATAACCAAGTCTATGGACCGATACCACAGGTGGTGTCCATCCAAAAAGCAACGTTTTTCACGCCAAACAAGATGGAAACGGCAGAGAATGCCGAGTCAGCGGCCGCGGAACTAAATGGTCTGATTATCGAGCTCGATCCTTGGGCTGCTTTAGAATCGGCAGAATAATCGGAACCTTTTGCGTCTCGGCAGGTCTAATGGCCAGTCGGGGTTTCGCGCTAAGTGAGAATGGGTGTCAATGTTGCAGGAACAGGCATTCTGGGTAGGATAGTGAAGGCGTTTATGCGGCTCCGATGCGAGCGTATTGAGCCCCACCTGATTGTTTGGACGGGATTAGTAAGTTTTTGTTCGCACACGGTTTTCCCAGCGAATCCAGCATCTTTTCGAGAAATTAGATGAGAAATCTGCGTAGTTTATTTTCTAATAGCCTTCTGTTTGGGTCAAAGCGACGACGTCGAGAAGCCAATCGAGTTCGGAATCAGAACTCCGCTGGGCGACGGCTTTCGACAGAGGCGTTGGAGAAGCGTGAGCTTCTCGCTGGCGATGTTGGAATCAGCGGCAGTCACAACTATCACAGCCGCTTTGACGTCAATTCGGACCTTGCAATCACGGTGCAGGACGCTCTGGTTGTTTTGAACGCGGTGGCTCGCGGCACCGTTTCTGGAGAAGAGCAGAGTAGCGATAGTTCTTCGATCTACGCTGACGTTAATAACGACGGCCGCGTGAGTGCATCGGACGCTCTTGGAGTGATCAATGCGGTGGGCCGCGGCGAGGGCGTCGGTGATGAACTGGTGGAATTGTTCCTCACGGCGCGCGACGTGAATGATGATGCAATCAGTCCTGATGGTTTTGGTGCTTACAATGTCAATGTAGACGAGAAGTTTTTCCTTGAGGTTTCCTACAGCGATCTGCGGACTGGGGGCGAAGCCACTGGAATATTTCAGATCAAAACGGACATCATTGCGAGTTTGCCAGGATACTTGGAACCTGTGATGACCGAGACTCAGACTCTGCGTCTCGATGAAGATATCTATGATTCCCTCGTGACGACCACTCAGAGTGTCACCTTCGCGATTGAGGGTTCAACTGTCACTCACGTTGCCCCGGCAACTCAATTTCAAAACGGTGCTGGCGTCACCGAAGTGCTGGCGGCGATGACGGTGTTTGGATACACCTTCGGTGCTGATTACACCATGGATCCGAATGTCTCGTTCGACGATGGTGATAAGGGCTACGAGATTCATTGGATTGGCGACCAGTACGATGGAGTTGACTTGCCCAATATTTCTTTGACTGTTCAACAAAATGGAGGGACGGCGTTGGAAGTGAGCGTGGCTGATTTTGCTCCTTTCCTAGTGGGACCTGACGGTCAGATGAACACCGCAGATGACGTGCCGAACACGGATGCGGTCAAGTATAATATCAACACACACAGCCGAACCCTCAGCTTTTTTGCTACAGCGGATTCGGTTTACAACAGCCTGCAATCCGGAGATTATGATACCGAACTCGGCTCTGTTCCGTCGCGATCCGGATACATCAATGTTGGTGGGGTTGGCCCTGCTAGCTCAAATGGAATTCCCGGTATCGACACTTTGTTCAATGGGCTTAGCCCGAATGATGCCTTCAGCCTGCCCGTCAAGATCACGCAGCCAGTTCAGGGCCTCGTCTTGAACGTGGAACCGGCTTTCAGTTCGACAAATGAAGCGTTGCTGATTTATGGATTCGTCGATGGCGTCGAGCCTGGGCCGCTGGAAGGGTCGGAGGTGCATCTCGACACACCGGGCACATCTGATGCAGAACAGCCAGGGGTTGCCTATGTCATCATCAACGCACTTGGGGATAATCGCGACCCTGAAGTCACTGGCCCAATCACCGAAACATACACCGAAGATGACATTTCGGCGGAGGTCGATCTGCTGGAGGGTGCGAGCGATCCTGATAACAACCCACTATCGGTTGCGAACGTTACTACAACGGGTGACGTCTCCGGTATCGTGATCACCGATAATAAAGCCACCGTTCACCCCTCGGCCTACAATTCGCTGGCTGCCTTAGAAGAGGAAGTCATCACCATCAGTTACGACATCGTTGATGGTGCCAGTGGCTCAGTTGCCCAAACCGCGACGATCACAATTACCGGCCTCAATGACCCCGCGACTGGGATCACCGGAGATACTACTGGCAGCGTGACTGAGGATGGAACGCTTGCGGCCAATGGTTCGTTAACCGTTGCTGACGTGGATATGGGTGAGGATGAAGTCCTGTCGCAAACAGATTCCAGCGGTATCTACGGAACCTTCTCGGTTCTCGCATCCGGAAGTTGGACTTACTCATTGAATAATACGGATTCCGTTGTTCAAGCATTGGCAGCGGGTGCTGCACCGACTGATACTTTCACTGTTACTTCGAAAGATGGCGCGGCAACGGTTGACGTGATCATCACGATCAACGGTGTCAATGATGCCCCAACCAAGGGCGCTCCAGTTACGGCTACCTTCAGCGAAGAAAACGAACCCACTTCGGTTGACTTATTGACGGGAGCATCGGATGTCGATCAGGGTGATGTGCTCAACGTCGCAAACTACGTTGTCGCCAGTGGGGACGCCGTGGGTGTTTCCCAGAACGGCAATGATGTTGATGTTGACCCCGGAGCGTATGGAATACTCGAGGATGGGGAGTCCGAAGTCGTCGTTCTGAACTATGACATCGTAGATAATAACGGTGGTTCGGTGGACCAGACCGCAACCATCACTGTCACGGGAGTTTCCAACTTTTCTCCTGTCATCACCGTTGAAGTTGGTGATGGGGTCGTTGGTGAGGTCAATGAGTTAGCCGCCACACCGGCCACAGTCGACGCGATCACATCTCCCAGTGGCAGCCTTGTCAGTTCCAGTACGACTGGGCCTGGAACTGGGTACAACTATGGTTGGGAATTCACGGTCGATCAGCCAATTAAAATTTCCGAACTTGGTGCGTATATCGGCACCAATTTTGAGTCCGTGAACGCAGGATTGACGAACCCGGATGTGGTGCGAGTTGGACTATGGGACGTTTCTACGTCAAAGCGAGTGACTTATGTGGATTTGAAACGCAGTAACTACAGTGGCCAACAAGGGGGATTTGCATACAAGGCCATTGGTCCCATCGCGCTTCCAGCAGGTGGATCCTACCGTATTAGTGTAAGATCCGGCATTGTTCCCTTGGAGTTCTTCTCGCACAATGGCTCACAAACGCTGGCCGGAAGCGGTGTCCTAACCAGCTTCCAGGGTGGATACGCGGGGCAGTTCCCAGGCGCAGTCCAGTATCCCAATCAGGTTGTGACAGGGAATTCAGGCGGGTTTGTGGGTGGCAACTTCAAGTGGCATGCGGACACCGCAACCACTGTTGAGGACACATTGAGTTTCACTGATGCGGATCCTGCTGACACTCATTCAGTCAGCACCGCAGCGACGGAGGCAGATTACGTCGGAACGTTCTCGGCAAGTCTCACGCCTGCTGTGAACGGTGTCGGTGGCGAAGTTGCGTGGAGCTTCAGTGCGATTGACGCCGAGTTGGATCAACTTGCCAAAGATGAAGTCAGGCCGCAGATTTATGATGTGACAGTGACGGACAGCAATGGGGGAACTGATGTTGAACAGGTCACCATCGCACTCAATGGTGTAAATGACCAGCCGCACGTTACCGAGCCCATTGCACGAGTCTTCAATTCGGGCATGGCGGTCGAAAATATCGACCTGTTGACCGGAGCGGTTGATGTGGATGGTGATGTCATTCGGGTAGGTGACGCATCAGTTCTGATCAGTGGTGGTGATGCGAGTGGAGTGTTGGTGGATGCTGCCAACAGCATCGTGACAGTCACACCTAGCGCTTACATTGCGCTTAATGTGGGTGAGCAGGAAGTCGTTGAGATTACTTACACCATTGTTGATGACATGGGAGGCGTTGTTGATCAGACCGCAACGCTTACGTTCAATGGTCTGAATGATCCACCCACGGCGGGCTCGCCAATTTCTGCAACGTTCACGCAGAACGACGTTGTGTCAACGGTGAGTCTGACCACAGGGGCAACTGATCCTGAAAATGATCCATTGACCGTCGACGAAGTTTCCTTCGATCCCGCGAATCCGATCGGATTCCAAATTGTCAATAACGATTCGGTTCAAGTGACTCCCTCCGAGTACGCTTCTCTCAATGATGGGGAGAATGCACAAGTACAAATCAACTATGTCATCGCTGATGGTGCAGGGAATCAAACCCCACAGCAGACTGCGACCATCACGATCACTGGTTTAAATGATTCTGCCACGATCGAAGGAGATGCGACCGGCGACGTAGTCGAAGATACCGCAGTGACGAATGGTCAGTTGACGACCGATGGTACGTTGGTGGTGAACGATGTGGACACTGGTCAGGCGATCTTCTCCGTAGCTGTTACCGGTCAAGCAGGTAACCTCGGCTCGCTGGAAGTCACCGAAGTTGGTCTGTGGTTCTACACCTTGGACAACAGTTTGTCGTCTGTCCAAGAGTTGGCTGCAGGATCTCAGATAACGGACATATTCACCGTCGCATCACTCGATGGTACAGCGACTGAGGACATTGAGATCACGATTACTGGCGTGAACGACGTCGCAGTGATCAGCGGAAATAACGAGGGTGGTGTAACCGAGGATGATTCGGATCCTAATCTCACCACTTCAGGAAACCTCAGTGTCACTGATGTCGATGCTGGCGAGGCTACATTCGCGACCACGGTGGTGAAGTTGGGCTCGGAACTAGGGGACCTGACTGTCGATGCGGCAGGTGCGTGGAATTACACGCTTGACAACACACTTCCAGCCGTTCAGGCACTAGCTACTGGTGCGACTCTCGTCGAAGAATTCGAAGTCAAGTCATTTGATCAGGGAACTGTAGAGACGGTCACGGTTACCATTACCGGAATCAATGATGTTCCGTTCTTTGGTGGTGATAGCACAGGTTCGGTTACCGAAGATGCCAGTCCGACGCTGACTACCACAGGTGCTTTGACAATTGTTGATGTGGATACAGGTGAGTCTTTCGTAAGCACTACTGTGTCCTCTACCGGTACGCTTGGGAATTTGACAACCTCCCCAACCGGTGATTGGAATTTCGATGTAGACAGCACGTTGGATGCGATTCAAGCTCTGACGGATGGTGATACTTTGCAGGATACCTTCACTGTGACTTCCTTTGATGGGAGCCAGACCCAGGAAGTAACGATTATGATCCACGGGACGAATGACGATCCCGAGGCCAATGATGAAACACGACTGGCATTGAAGGATGATGTAAATGGAATCCTGATCGACGTGCTTGCCAACGATAACGCTGGTGCGGGCGGACTGGAAATTCAGAGCATTACCATTACCGGTACGCCAATCCTCAACGAGAACCCGACGGCCGGAGCGGTCGGTGGTACCGTTGCGATTGAGAACAATCAATTGAGGTATATCCCAAATATGGGATTTGAGGGTACTGCGGAAATCACCTACGAAATCACCGATGCCCAAGGCCTTACCGATATGGCAGTGGTTACGGTCAGCGTCGTGGACTTTGTGCCATCCACGCTGGGTGGTAGTGTGTTCATTGATCACGTTGAGAACTTCCGCGATGTGCGGGATAACGGCGCTGATCCGATTCGGAATGGCGTTCAGGACGATGATGAAAAGGGTTTTGCAAGCGTTCGAATCAAATTGGTTTCGTCAGATAATTACACAGGTAGCCCAATTGAACGCGAAGTTCTGACCGATTCGGAGGGATACTTTCAGTTTACCAATGTGGTGCCTGGTGTGTACCAAGTGGTGTATGAGTATCCGGACGAGATTGTCTTCATAGGTGATGATGCCCTTGACGTAATGATCCCGGCATTGGGTGACGTGCATCAAGATGATTTAAACTTTGGCGTCATCGGATTGCAGGGGGCAGCGCTGTCGACTGTGGGCCTGCTGGCCTCGAGCTACCTGCGAACGAACGCTACGATGGAGCAGCTTTCCAACGGCGGGCGGGAAGGTGGAATGGTTTCTCTCGGAGACGATAATGAACAGAGTTTCCTCGTGCTGGGTTCCGGTTACGAGGACGTGCAGTTTGCTGAGGTCGAGTTGGTGGGTTCAAACTTTGAATTTGCACTGCTGACAATTGTGAAAGAAAATGGTGAACGCCACTCCACAATGCTCTCTGACGACTACTTCGTGCTGAGTGCTGACAATCATGCCATTCAGTTCTTTGGTGGTATGAACGATCTCGTATTTTCCGCCGCCGACCCGACTGAAGGCGATGCTCACCGGAAAGCGGTCGATGATTACATGATGAACAATGTGCCTTAGTGAAAAGACTTTACCTGTCGGTAAACACGCTGGATTCGGAAAGCATCTATTCCACTTCGGTTGGTCGAGAACATGGAGCCCGAAACGGTTGTTTTGGGCTCTTTTTTTATCCTGGTGTGTACAGCAGGGCTGGGAATGGCAGCATGCACAAGATCAGACTTAAACGACCATGGCAGCGGATCGCTGGCCCAGAACGTGAGGTCTTGAAGGTTGACGTTCCGGACTTGGAGCCGGTGCTAGCCTCCTTCATTTCTCCAGAATATGTCGTGGTTTATCAGCGGAATTTCAACTCGCCCACAGGTCTGACGGTTGCGAATACTGTCCAATTGAAAATTAGTGAATGGTCTGGAATCCTGCAAACCGTCCATGTCAATGAAGTATCTTTCTCGTCGCCTGTGGCCCCCTGGGAGATCGACATTTCAAAATTTCTTCAGCGTCATAACCGGATTGAGGTCAAGCTTGTTTCCGCGGCAGGTGAAGTTCCCTGTCTGACGGGTAGTGTCGTTCTGATGATTCAAGAGGATGGCGAGTGAGTTCACTCATCATCCACGCTTGACTTCTCATCGACCGTATGGACGATCATCAGGTTGTGTGCCTTGTCGACCACACCGGTTCCGGTGACGAACACGATGTGATCATTTTGCTGCAGATTGGTATGTTCGCGTCCCCAGCGGCACATTTGATCAATGAAAGTGGACGTGTCCTCGAGATGGCGTGATTCAAGTGGCTTGATGCCCCAGAGTAGATTCATTCGCCGCAGGGTATGCAGAGATTCGCTAGCGCCGATGGTGGGAATGCGGCTTCGACTTTGACTATTGACCCAGGCAGTGTTACCGCTCCGTGTTGCAATGACGATGAGTTTGGCCTCGATTGACTCGGCGACGTGTGTTGCAGCTTGTGTGACAGCACTGGTGATGGGGTGTACCCGACAATTTAACTGATGCTTGCGATGGGGATTTCGCATCAGTTCCTGTTCGGTGCATGTCATGATGCGGCTCATGGTCGCGACTGCGAGAGCGGGGTGATCTCCGATCGCTGTTTCGCCGCTCAGCATACAGGCATCGGCACCGTCCAAAATGGCATTCGCAACATCACTTGCTTCGGCGCGGGTCGGGCGAGTGTTGGTGTGCATTGATTCCAGCATCTGGGTGGCAACAATGACCGGCTTCATTTTCTCCCGGCATACCCGAATAATACGTTTCTGTGCCACGGGAGTCTTGGCGACATCTATTTCGACACCAAGGTCACCTCTTGCCACCATCACCCCATCCGCTTTGTCAACGATCTCTTCCAATTGGTCCAACGCTTCCGGTTTTTCAATTTTCGCAATCACCAAAGCTGATGAGCCATGCTTGTCCAGCAGTTCCTTCAGCTGCTGGACATCTTCTGGGGAGCGGACAAAAGACAGACTAATAAAATCGATCTCGTTTTCCGCCGCCCAAATGGCGTTTTCGATATCTCGAGGCAGTAACGCTGGAACTGATAGTTGAACGCCCGGCAGATTGATTCCTTGCCGGCTCCGCACGCTGCCGCCGCCTGTCACTACACATTCCGCCCGGTCTTGTTGCACTGATTCAACTCTCAGGGAAACCGTGCCGTCAGCGAGCATCACTCGGTCCCCAGGCTGCAGTTCCTCGATCAGTTGGTCGTAGGTGCTCGTAACTTCGTCAGAGCGACCTGTTGCTTGCCTCACGAATGTGATTCTCATGCCTTCGTGGCAGACCAGAGGATCTTGATGCAGTTGCCCCAAGCGGATTTTGGGGCCGGCGAGATCGAGCAGGACTCCGACTGGAAATCCACATTTTTTTGACGCGTTACGGATGCGGGCCAAGACCGTTTCATGCTGTTCGCGGTTGCCGTGGGCCGTGTTGATTCGGAATACATCAACACCTGCCTCGATCAATTCCTCGATCTGGTGTGGATCGTCACAGGCTGGACCGACGGTAGCAATGATTTTGGTGCACGCATCATCAAGAGAGGGCCTGGGCATCGTTCGTCTCAGCATGTGACCGGTAAGGGCAGTGATTCTCGGCGGCATCAAAGAGTTCCCGATTCAGGCCGTATTCCAGCAAGAAAGGTGATGCAGTGATACCGAAGCCCGACTGATCGTACTAAACTTTTGCTTGGAGGCATTGCCCCCATTCACCCTTTCACTCATCTTTTGCAGTGGTTTCATGATTTCTGATGAACGTCCGGTCGCCTTGGTTACCGGCGGCTCTGCCGGATTAGGATTTGTGATCTCGCAAAAACTCTTGCGGGCCGGTTATCGTGTGGTGATTGTGGGACGAAATAGGGATCGACTTAATGAGGCTGTCGGCAATCTGGAATCAGAAGGAAACCAAAGTCGCGCCGGTGCCCACGATTCATGTCTCGCAGCTCTACCCTGCGACTTGACTGATGCAACAGCGGTCGAGGGTCTGTTGTCCGAAGTCAGCCAGTTATTCGGGCGGTTGGATGTGCTGATCAATTGCGTGGGCGCAAGTGACCGTGGAATGATTGAGACTCTGGATCCTGAGCGGGCTGAATTTCTTTTTCGACAGAATGTAATCACGGCTTTACTCTGTTCACAACAAGCAATTCCAGCGTTGCAGAGATCCGGAGGCGTGATTGTGAACATTGGCTCGCTCGCTTCCAAGGTTGGTGCCCGGTACATAGGTGGCTACGCGATTGCCAAGCATGCACTGGCTGGAATGACACAGCAACTGCGGTTGGAATTGAAGCCACGCGGGATCCATGTATGTCTGGTCAGTCCGGGTCCGATTCGTCGTGAAGATGAGGGACAACGTTATCAAGAATCGGCAGAAGGTTTGCCAGTTCAGGCGGCACGACCTGGTGGGGGAGCAAGGGTCAGTGGTCTACCGCCGGAACGGGTTGCAGATGCCGTTCTTGCTGCGATTAGAAAGCGGAAACCAGATGTGATTTTACCCCGGTACCTGCGTCTGTTGATCATGCTTGGCCATGCGTTACCACGCTTGGGTGATTGGCTGTTGTTGAAATTCACGTCTCCCAAAAAAGACTAGCTAATCATGCGTTGTCCGTCGCAAAGATACCCGTTTCTGTTTGATACTTCCGTGATCAGGCCGAACCTCGCCTGCAATGGGTGACTTGTATGAATGCTGATAGTAGGCTGGACAGTCTGGAATCAGGGGCAACGTTTTACTCTGCCGTGTCGTCGTATATCGGCAAGTGTCGATAGTAAACTTCCAGATTCAGCAGGTTCATGGTGGTGACGTAAAGACGTCCTGCGTGAGCAGCCCAACGATCGGGAATTGCACCCATCGGTTCCCAGCTTCCTGCATTGACGCCTTCTTTGACTTGACTGTTGATCAGGATGGGATTCAGGGAACGATTCCAGCGATCCCAATATTCACCGCCCATGTGAAACATGACCTGAGTTGCGTAGTACCAATAGTAGGTATCTCTCTGAGGTGACTTGATGGTGCCGATTTGGGGCGGGAACTGCAGCAGGTATTCAGCCGCTGATTTCATGGCTTCGTTGTCGCGTCGCCATCCGGAGTACATTCGCATCAGCATGCCAACGGAGGTCATGGTGGGTGTGGCCGTGCGTCCATGCCGTTGTGATGGCGTGTCGGGAGCATATGGGTTGTATCGATAGCGATCAGGCTGCTGTGGTACTTGTGAAATCCCCAGCCAGCGTTGAATTCCCTGATAGGTTTCGTCGGGTACTTCAAGGCCAGAGAGTTGGCCGCTCTTCAGCGCCATCATCATCCACCCGGTCACACTGGTATCCGAGCTAACTTGTGCTGCGTACCTCCAACCGCCGCGTTCGGTGTGTTGGGTACTGATCACAAAATCGAGGCATCGTTGCGCTGGTTCCTTCAAGTCCGGATCCTGAGTCATTCCATAGGCTTCGCATAACGCCAATGCCGCGATCCCATGGCTGTAGAATGCGACGTTCTGATTACTGACAGCATCCTCGGGGACGTAAAGGTCACCGTTGGTTTGCTGCTGATTCAACAGAAACTCAATGCCGCGGCTGATCGTGACAGCATGCTGATGTTGTCGGTGGGTGTAGCCCGCTCCTTGAAAGGCAAGAAGGCACAAACCCGTGGCAGCCGTATTGCTTCGCAGCAGTACATTTTCACCGTGTCCTTGCAGCGACCAACTGCCATCACCATTTTGAGTATTTGCCAAATAAGCGAGACCAATCTCGATGGCTTCTTCTGTGTCGGGGCCGACAGTTCCTGCTTCTGTGGCAGGCGTGCCGCCCTTCGTTCGCATCACCCGACGATTGAAGGATTCAACCGAGGCAATCCGGGTACCGAATGGGGTGGCGGGACCACCAAGAGAACGTCGTGGCCGTTGGCCACGGGAGAAATCGACGACAGCGATTTCAGGCTGCTGTTTGGAGGGAACGATGCCTGTGCGGCCATCGGCAATGGTGGCGATTCCTGCTGGCCCTTCATCCAGCATCAGGTCGAGGTTGGGCCCACCAGCAGATGCAAGCCTGGGAGTTGCTGAACCAACGGTTGGCCGGGGGACTCTCTTGATTGCGTCGTCGCCCGAGATGCGATCTGCGACAGAATCCGAGGGGGCGGCAGCGGGCAAGGAAACGTCTCCCGTGTCTCCGCGGACAGGATCAGGTGCACCGGTTGCTGCCATGCCAAAGCCAGCCGTCAATTGACGCGTTCGACCGGGAACACGCTGAGCTGATCCGGTATTGATGCTGGGCAGCCCGACATTGGAGCCGCTATTGTTTCGCGCGGCCGAGGTTTCGATATGGGAATCGGTTGTCCCGGACATCTCTGTGGTGGTTGGCTGGGAAAGGCTTAGCTTGACGCCTTGCGTCTGATTCTGGCGGGTGACAATGAACTCGCTTGGGCCGAGCATTCGGTCTGCCGTTTCCTCCGTCTGCGCGACGGCGACTACCTGAGGAGCCGTCGCGGATCCCGCTGGTTGCATGTTTCTCGCAGTCGTTGTGCGTTTCCGTTGCTGTTGGTCATTGGGTTGGCCGATAGCAGGGATTGCGTTGCTGCGACTCCTCGCGCCAGCGATTGAATTCTCTTGCGGTTTGTTGAACTGTAATTCAATGGATGACGATGATGGAGCGGTGCTGGTGGACCTTGGTCTTGACCTTGGTTGTGGATTGACGAGTTGTTCAATGGCATCGGTTGGTGCGTTGGCCTGAATGGGAACAACAGGTGCTGTCGGGTTCTGCGAAATCCAATTCGAAGGCTGTTCGTTTTCGTGTCGCTGTCGCGCGAGTTGCGCCGGTGAATCGGTCGGTTGCGGCTTGGACTCGTTTGGTTTTCTTCGCTTCAGGAGGAATTCTTGCAGTGATTCCGGTTGTGGTTCACGCGGCTTTGGAATTTCAAGACGAGGTGCCGTCTGTTCCACCGGAGGTAATTGTCTTTCCTCCAAGGGGGTCACGCGGGATGCGGTTTCTGCATCCACTGGCTTAGACCAGTCAGGTGCTGTGGTGGTTTCTGTCGGAGTTTGAAAGAGGTATTCTGGAACCGTGCGGCGAATGGGTGACCGCTGCTGTTTGGTTCCGGTGAACGCCTCGGGAAAGTAACGACTGAAAATGATCACATTGATCGCGAGCATCATCAGCAACAGGTGGACAAACAGACTGAACAGCACGCCTAGTTGAATCGTTCGCCTTACATAACGCGAGATGAAACCATGGGAGAAAAGCGTCATCAAGAGGGCGATCACGGGAACCGCAATCGTGTAGGTCCACGCATTTAGAATCCACCTTGGATTATCGAAACGCAGTTCAGTGACCGCCAGATAAAGGACAAGCCCGGCAAACGCGGCAATGAACACGTCAAGTGGCCATCTGCGTTCTCCTGCTTCGGCTTGTTTCTCGATCGGTGGTGCTTTGATGGATTTCACAGAATGAAAAATTCAGTGGAGTGGACAAAAACGGTTGGCTAACTCTCCGGTCCTTCTTTGGTGGTGACACTGTAGTCAGTGACGCCAGTGCGGTTGCAGACGTCCATGACACTTACGACAGGTTGAAATGCCGTGGCCCGATCCGCCCGGATAACCACTGTCTGATTGGTAGGGTTGTTGGAGACAGCTGACTCCAACAGAATTTGCAATTCCGCCAGGTCGGTGGCTTTACCGGACAGATAGAGTTCACCCTGCGTGTCAATGTCGATCACCATTTCCCTTGGTTTGCTCGTCATTGGAACTGCGCTGGTTGCTGTCGGTAGGACGATGTCCAGCCGTCGCTCTTCTTCTTCGAATTCACTTGTGACCAGGAAGAAAATCAATAACAGGAAAACCACATCAATGAGTGGAGTCAGGCTAAGTGTACTGGCGACGCTGGATCGTTTTATTCTGCTCATGTTCAACCTGCCTTGACCCCGCTCCGCTTCTCCTTGGCAGAGCGTGGTGGAGGTGGTGGTTGAGGCGTCTCTGCCGGTGTGACATGCTTGCGGTCCATGGGATGCAAGATACCATCCTTATCGAGTCGTTGCAGTCCTGCGTAAGGCGCGAGCCCCGGGGCTATTTTGAAAGCGAATTCCTCAATCTCATGAAATAGCTTGGCCAGGCGATTTTCGAGGTAGAGTGCGAGAATCGCTGCCGGGATTGCCACAATCAGGCCGGACAAGGTGGTGACCAACGCGGTGTAGATGCCCTCGGAGAGTTGCTCGCTACGACTGCGGTCGGCCGTCAATGCGGTTGATTCGTGGAACGCCACAATCATTCCCCAGACGGTTCCCAACAGACCCATCAACGGGGTTGCTGCGGCTGCAAGCGTAAGCCACCGAATGGAAGCGGCCTGTTGATCGGCCTCTCGATCCATCGTTTCGTGTGCCGTTCGTTCGATTTCTGCCAGTGGTTGTCCTGTTCTCAGCAACATCGCCGTGACAACACGACTTGCCGGAGAGGGATATTCATGGCAACTTTGAAACGCAATGCCTGGGCTGAAACGTTCGATTGGGGTCGCAAGGTCGATCAGTTCGTCAGCCAATTCAGGAGGCAGCATTTTGGCAGAACGCAGACTCAGGATTCTTTCAACAGCCAACGCCACCACCATTAGACTCATCAGTCCAATCGGAATCATGAATGCTCCGCCACGCGTGACCAGCGTCAGCAGGTCGAGTCCCGGTGGATCAGTGTTCTTCGATACGACAACCGCCGAAGGTTGGTCCTGCATGACGGCCTGAATGTCAGCGGCGTCGATGGAGGAACCTGCATCCTGAGCAAGCGACCATGACGTATCCACCCATGCCAAAAGGACCAGCAGACTCGCCATGGCGAGACAGTAACGTGCCAGGTAACGTTCATTCTTTCGGTGAATCACTATTTCAATTTCTCCAAACGTTCGCGAGACTTCGGCGCCAGTTCATGTCCCGGATGTTTTTTTAGGACATAGCTATAGAAGTCTGTCGCATACTGTTTCGCTTTGCTCCTCGCCTTGTCTGTTTGAGCTTTCTGTAGCAACAGGTCGCTACAACGACCAGCCTCAAAACCACTTTTTGCCTGCCAGTTCTTCACGTTCCCTGTAGCCTTGTCGGCACCGAAGCCGTACATCACTCGCTGGAATTCGGGGATTGCTTTGTCGTAATCGCGGTTGGCAAAATGAATTTCCCCCATCATGAAGCGGGCACGCGCTGCCGTTTCATTGCGATAGTTGTCAGCAACCTCCTGATAAAATTTCAGCGCTTGCGGCCCATTTTCCAGTTGCTGATAGGCATAGCCGGTTTCGTAAAATACCTGCGGTAGATAGTCAGATGCCGGAAATCGCTTGCGTAACTCGTTGTACCAGTCAATGGCGACCTGCCACTTTTTTAACTGTGCGGCGCTTTGTCCTCCATGTAGATAAACCAATTCGCGTACCTGACGTTCTGGTTTATCTAACAAGTTTTTAGCTGTTTCATTTCGCGATTCGATTCTGGCTCTGGCTACTTTGTACCCATCGAGAGCTGACTGAAATTCAGCCCGCTTGAATCGGCATTCCCCTATCATGGTGTCGGCATCAAACACAAAATTTCCCTCCGGATGCTTGGCCGCCATCTCACGAAATGCTTTCTCTGATGCGTCGTAATCTTCAACTTTGAACAGAGACCAGCCGAGTCGGTAGTAGGCCTTTTCAGCAAGATCGGGATCCTCTGCCTTCTGACTTGCCATCTGAAACTGCTCGGCTGCTTTCTGCCAATTTTTCGCCAAGTAGTCCTTTTGACCAATGTAGTAGGCCGCTTCGGCAACCAGTGGCGTTTCAGGATGATTCCGTATTAACGTTGTGAAGTATTTGAGAGCTGCTGCCTCATTCCCGCTGTCCTGTAGCGACCACCCCAGTTCATACAGGACCTGGTCCATCGAAGGGTAATCAGGCACGTCACGAACAAGCTTTTCCAGTTTCTCCGCTGCTTTTCCAGGCTGTTTCTTTTTCTGATCAATCAGGGCAGCTTCATAGAGTGCGTGGCCCAAACTTGTACCCGAAGGATTGGTGGCAAGATATGCCTGAAGGTCGTCGCTTGCTTTGTCCTCTTGGCCCAGGTTGCGTCTAGCAATTCCCCTTGCCAGCATGGCATCCCCGCGGAGGGGATGTTGTGAATAGCTATCGAGCATTTGATTCAGTGGAGCCAACGCTGCATCGAATCGTTGCGTCTGCATCAAGGCACTGCCTTTTCCATACAATGCGTATGGCAGCAGGTCGGGGTTCGATTTTTCTTTTAGGACCAGGTCGTAAAGTTTAATAGCCTGACTGTACTGTTTTTGTTCACTGGCTAACTGTCCCAACTTGTAGTTGGCCTGGGCCACCAGACGTGGGTTGCCACCATTCTTGACGACCTGGTTCCAGTCCTTGATCGCGTTGGCAGCATCGCCCATTGCAAGGCGACATTGACCTGACAAAATCATTGCTTCGTCCGCTCGGGCCCACTTCGGATCTGCCGTATGGCTTGCCTGAAAGGCGGCGACAGCCTGCTTGTCGTCGCCAGCTTTCTGAAAGGCTTGGCCCAGCAGAAGGTAAGCTTCTGCTTTCTGCGCCGGTTCTGGCAGATCTGCGAGTTCTGATTGCAGGATTTTGGTGACATCCTGATAGCGTTCAGCTTTGATCAGTGCCGCACCCGCCCGGAGCACCCAAATTGGCCGTTGGATGTTGTTTTTTCGGGTTGATTCCAACAGGTGCTTGTAAGTGTCTGCTGCATTCGAGGTTCGACCTGTCAGTAGTTGACTTTCGGCTGCAACAAATTTGATATCCGGAACGAGAGTATCTTTGGGGAAACGCTTGATGAATTCGAGTGAGAGACTTAGTGCCTTTTTGGGTTGTTTGATTTGCAGTGCAGAGAAAGCGGCGTTGTAGAGTGATCTTGAGGCCAGTGGGCTGTCGAGGTTGTCGCGATAAATCTGTTCGAACATCTTCATCGACTCTTCGACCGTCGCAGGTTCCATCGACAACGCTTCTGCTAAGTCGAGTCGCAGGTCAACGGCAAAGTTACCCTGAGCACCACGACTGAGCTGTTCACGGGCAACACGGGCAGCTTGCTTGGGACGACTTTTTGTGATTTCGATTCTGGCCAGCCAGTGCGCAGCTTCGGTCGCAGCGACGGCGTTGTTTTGCTGGAGTACTTTCTCGAAACGCTTTGCCGCCGCGTCAATGTCGCCACTTCGATAGGTGCTTTGCGCGGAGGCCAGGATGGCCGAACCGGTATAGGCTGAGTTGGGGTACTCTGTAAGTAAACGCTCGTATTTCTCAGCTGCCTTCGCAGGAGCGTTTGCTTGGACGTGTGCAAACGCCTGGCGGAACAGTGCATACGCTCGATCGTCTGCCAGTTCAGTCGACTTCATTGCATTGGCAAAGGATTGCACTGCAGCGTCGTAATCTTTCCGCATGATCATCATGTCGCCCATTCTGAGATGGACGTCGGTAACGAGCTCAGTGCGGTCACAGCTTCCCAGTAGCTGTTTGAACGAGTTCAATGCCTTGTCAAGTTGTTCAAGTTCTTCATATGCCACCCCTCTCGCATAAAGCGCGTCGCACCGGAGGAGCGAATCTTTGGCGTCCGGCATGGCCAGCATGCGATCGTAATAACCAACCGCCAGGTTGCTGTCTCCCATCCCGTAGGCTGCTTCACCGCTGAAAAACAGAGCGCGGTCCATGAAATGGGTTTTTGGCGATTCCTTGAGTAGCCGCTGAAACGATTCGAGTGCCAGTTTTAGCTTTGCTTGGTCTCTTTGGTCCCCATCGCCTGATGCGATGTAATTGCACCAACCGAAGTTAGCGAGTGATTCCTCACGGAGATCGTATTTGGGTTTTTGCAGCGCATTGCCAAACGCTTTCGCCGCAGCAACGTAATCGGGTGTCTCCTGTTGCATGTAGCAAACACCAAGAAAGTGCGAGGCATCGGCAGCCAACTGATGTTTGGGGTGCTTCGACAAAAAGGACTGCCAGCCATCAATGGCCAGTCTGATCGCGCCCCCGGTCTGGAAGTTTGCCGCGTCAGCATAGGCCGCCATCGCGGCCTCATCCGATTCTTCTTGCCCGCTTACATGCGACATCTCTGCCAGTGGCAGGCTCAACAACATGCACAAACTCAACAGGCGATACCAATGGCCCTGTGTTGTCTGTGTCATGAAGGGCCAGCAGATTGGAACCAACTGCCTTTTCACAAACCTGCTCCCATGCAAACAGCGAAGATTTCCAAGGTGCCCACGAGGGCAGAGAAGATACCTGAGACTGATATTTTAGCGGTACATTGAAAAAGTCGATAGTTCGGCGGACAAGTTACCTATTCGGAAAACTCGCCAGGCGGCGTGGTTTACCCATCTGACCGGCTTTGAGCGGGATTATGTGATCGTTGGGGCGAACCCGACGCTGATTGCTGGCGTAATACCGCAATTGTCCGACTACCTTCTGGGCCGCTGTGCGATCAGGCAAGAAGGCCAATCCAGCGACTCTGAGCCCAATTCAGCTTTTGTCTGGACGGCATGGACGCGATAATCATGATGAATGGCAACCAATTTCGAATTCCGCCCTCTCTATTCCCTGAGTACCTGCATCGTGAATTCCTCTGTAACCTGCTTGATCACAGGAGGGGCTGGCTTCATCGGCTCTCATCTGACCGAGAAACTCTTAAGCGAGGGCCATCGGGTGATCGTGGTTGATGACTTGTCGACCGGTCAGGCCGAAAATCTTGCGGCAGTCATGGGACACGAGCGTTTGGAATATATCGAAGGTACCGTCGAGGATGTTGAGCTGGTTAGCAGTGTCGTGGACCGCGCCGATCGCGTTTATCATCTGGCGGCTGCTGTGGGTGTTGCGCTGATTGCCAAACAGCCAATCCAGACCATCGAGCGGAATATCTACCCGACCCAATTGATCCTCAAGCGACTCGGTAAGCGTGCCGCCAAGGGTGACCATGTGCCGACGTTCATTGCCAGTACCAGTGAGGTTTACGGCAAGAACCCAAAGGCAACATGGACGGAGGAAGATGATCTCGTGTTCGGGGCAACGACACGACCGCGTTGGAGTTATGGGGTTTCCAAAGCGATTGATGAGTTTCTGGCTCTGGCCTACCACAAGGACTACGGCTTGCCTGCTGTCGTCGGTCGGTTCTTTAATGTCGTTGGGCCTCGCCAGACCGGTGCCTATGGCATGGTGTTGCCCCGATTTGTTGAATCAGCGATTCGTGGCGAGTCACTGATTGTCCATGATGATGGAGCCCAGGTGCGTTGTTTTGCCCACGTCGACGATGTTGTTTCTGCCGTGGTACGCCTCGTTGAGACACCGGCTGCTGTCGGACGGGTTTACAACATTGGCAGCGATGTTCCTGTTTCAATTCTGGAATTGGCGGAACGAGTGATTGCCAGAGTGAATCCTGCTGCGAAGGTAGAATTCACAAGTTACGCTGAGGCGTACGATGAGTCGTTTGAGGATATTCGCCGACGTGTTCCAGTGTTGACCAGAATTCGCGAAGCGATCGACTATGCGCCGTGCAACGACCTTGATGCGATCATTGACTCGGTTGCTGAATATCAACGTGCAGCAGCCTCAAGTTGAAATTCAGCCGTAGTGGTGTCGAGAGTTTGCGAGACAAAAGCATGGGCTGCGATAAGTACGAAGCTGTACTCCCTTGCGTGCGTTGCATTTCATCACGCAGGTTGCCAGACGTTGTCGACAGCTAACGAGTAGCGTTAGCCACGCGTATCAACGTACATCATCCTGAGAGCGTGCAACGCCTCGTTCAGCATGGCTGATTCCTGATCGTCGAGATTGCCTTTGGTTTTTGTTTCCAGCATTTCCAGAGTATCGATGTAGTGCTTGGCGAACGGTTTGTTGACCTTGGATTCACCTGTCGCTGGGTCTGGCATTTGTCCAAGCATTGCCATTGCCTGAGTGAATAGCATCGAAATTAGTACAGAAAATGAAGCTGGCGGTGGTTCTGGTAAATCGGTTTCGGGAGGGTCTGCCCCGGTAACGCTTACCTTAGCGAATGAGTCGACGGTGGATTCGATATCCGCTTCCGGGGATGCAGACTCGATTTCTGCGTCTGGGGATGCAGACTCGATTTCTGCTGCAGTTTCCTGTTCAAGGGCAACTTGTTCTTTCCAGTTATCGTCGACATTGATCGATGGCTCGGTTTTATCCTGTTTGGTCTCATCGCCAGCGTTTTCGTTGTCGCTCATCTTCATTCCTCAGTGTTGCAGGTGGCAAAAAGGCATCAATATTGGGCGGTCGCGACTCGGCAGACCGAGGTTGATTGGACACAGTTTGGTAACCGGAAAACTGCTGTCGGTAAGCGTTTCTTGGATTCATCACGTCGTGCTGGATTCATCACGTTGTGCCCAGAAAACCCAGCAAATATGGCAAACACGGAAGCATGGCGGTTCGCAGAGGCACTTCGCCGATCACCTTGGTTGAGGTGTTGGTGCGGATTGCTCGCTGGATTTGCGGTCGGAATGTCGTTCGACGGCGGCGGCGACGAAGCCTATAAATAACGGATGAGGGTTGAGTGGCTTACTCTTGAATTCAGGGTGAAATTGAACCGCGACAAACCACGGATGGTCTGGGATCTCCACAATCTCAACCAGGCAGCCATTGGGGCTGGTGCCGGAGAAACGCATTCCATTCGCTTCGAACTGCTGGCGGTACTGATTGTTGAATTCGTAACGATGGCGGTGCCGCTCATCAATGTTTTCGGTCTCGTAGGATTGACCCGCGATACTGTCTTTGTCCAGTACCGTGGGCTGGCTTCCCAGTCGCATGGTGCCACCCATCTGTGTCACATTCTGTTGTTCATCCAACAGGCAAATAACAGGGTGTTCCGTGTCTTTGTCAAACTCGCTGGAATGAGCACGATCGAGCCCCACAACCTGCCGACCATATTCAATCACAGCACATTGCATTCCCAAGCAAATACCGAAGAAAGGAATTTTTCGTTCCCGAGCAAAGCGAATGGCTTGAACCTTTCCCTCGATGCCACGTTCACCGAAACCACCGGGTACAAGAATGCCGTGGTAACCACTGAGTAAACGTTCAGCACCTTCTCGTTCAATGTCTGCGCTTTGGATGCGGCCAATCCGAATTTGGGTTTGGTGATGCATCCCAGCGTGATCAATCGCTTCGTAGATTGATTTGTAGGCATCCTTGTGTTCCGCATATTTGCCAACAACTGCGATGGAAATTTCGTGCCGCGGATTCCGCAGGCCGTGCAGCAAGTCAGTCCATGGAGTGATGTCGAGACTCTGTGCCGTTACCAAGCCAAGTTTTTCGACAATCAATTCGTCGAGTTTGTTGTCGACCAGCGAGAGTGGGACTTCGTAGATCGAAAAATCCTTGTCCTTTTCTTCGATGACAGCTTCTGTCGGGACATTGCAGAACAAGGCAATTTTTTCTCGATCGTCCCGGCTGATGGAATGTTCACAACGACAAACCAGCACATCAGGCTGAATACCAATCGCCCGAAGTTGGCCCACTGAGTGTTGGGTGGGCTTGGTTTTCAATTCGTCTGCAGCTTTGAGGTAAGGCACCAGTGTCAAATGCATGTACAAACAGTTATCACGGCCTACGTCCAGAGAAAACTGTCGAATTGCTTCCAGGAACGGCAGACTTTCGATGTCACCGACGGTGCCGCCGATTTCAGTGATCACGACGTCAACATTATCCCCGCCCATGCGTTTGATCACCGATTTTATTTCATTGGTGATATGCGGGATGACCTGAACTGTCTTGCCGAGGAACTGCCCTTTGCGTTCTTTCTCAATGACCGACAGATAAATTTGGCCAGCCGTGTAATTGCAGTCGCGTGTCAGCTTCCCGGACGTGAATCGCTCGTAATGACCCAAGTCGAGATCTGTTTCGCTGCCATCATCCAGTACGTAAACCTCGCCGTGCTGGTATGGACTCATTGTCCCCGGGTCGACGTTGATATACGGATCCAGCTTCTGCAGCCGGACTCGAAGACCGCGTTGTTCCAATAACATTCCGATCGAAGCACTGGTCAAGCCTTTGCCAAGGGAACTGACCACGCCGCCGGTTACAAAGATATGTTTTGTCATGGAGTCGGATCATACCACGGCTGAATGATTTCGGAAGTGTCTGCCGCCAGTGGTTTTCGAAAGTACACCGGGGTTTTTATAAGTATCGATGAGCACGGAGTTTCGTGACACGATACTCGGACCAGTGCCATCTGTTGAAGGAGGTGATGAGTGGAGAATACTGCTAAAATTCTGTCATGCCCACTAAAAGGCGGTTTTTCATTCCACCACAAGGTTCCATCGAAACCCTGAACCGGTTTGCCAAGTAACCAAAGGCGTCACAGCAGCTGTCCCGCAAACAGTTGTTCTTACAACAATTGTTCTCGTAAACCCTGTTCATTGCGGTAATCTCGCGTCTCTGTTCAGGGTTCAAGCCTCATATCAGGTGTCAAAGCAAATGGTTCGTTTGAACGTGTTCATCCCCCTCGGGGCTATGTTTTGTCTCTTCTCAGTGATTTTTTCGACGCCGGCACCCGCGGAAGATCCGATTGGAGACGGTCCCCAAGCCACTTCCCGTTTTGCGGGTCAAGTGATCGGTGAGTTGTCCGACGCAGGTCTTTTTCCCCAGTCGAGCGTCTTCTTTGCCGAAGTGAACGACCCGCAGGCATTGATCTCACTGTTGCTCGATCACCCTCTGCGAGAGCGTGTTGAATCTCTCGAGGCTTACAAGACGGCAATCACGACGCCCGCGTACCGGCAATTTTCCCTCGGCAGGATGATGGTTGAAGGGCAATTGAAGATGCCTTGGCGAGAGGCTTTGGAAACCCTGCTGGGTCGCGGATTGGCCGTCGGCTTCGATACCGAAACCAATGGATTTGCAGCCATTTTGCGTGGCAAAGATCCTGCGTCCATGAAATTATTGGGTGACAGACTGCTGGAGTTTGCTCGCCTGACAGGGAATCAGGATCAAATTACCGAGGGTGAATATCGGGGTGTCCCGGCAGCCGAGGTCAACAACGTTCGCTTTGCCGTCTATCAGGATCGGTTGTTGATTACCAATCGGGGCGATACGGGCAAGTGGATACTGGATCGCATGATCGATCATTTGGGAGCCAAAAAGTCTCCCGAGGCTGATCAGCAAGCACCCGGCGGCTCGTCCTTACTGGACAATCCGCGATTTCAATCGTTTCGTGCTGCGGTTGGACCGGCAACTCAGGTGCATGCCTTTCTGGATTTGCAGGTGCTGGGTCAATCGCCCGCTGTTTCAGCTGCTTTGAGATCCCAGATTGGAAACCCAGTGGCAGAATTGCTGGTGGGCGGTGTTCAAAGTGCCCTTGCTCAGGCGGGTTGGGCATCGGCCCAGCTTGCCGCAGATGCTGAATCCATCAAGTTGTCCCTTTCGACGCCTTTTGAGTTGGACTCAATCCCCGAGCAACGCGAATACTTTTTCGGTCCTGAGGGTGATGGCAGAGGGCCGATTCTGCCCCAGTTACCCGAGACCATTTTCACGCTGAGTACCTATCGCAATTTTGCAGATGTTTGGCTTCGTGCAGGCGATCTGTTTGACGCTAACGTCAACGACGGGATCGCGCAAGCAGATGCCAGTTTGACCACTTTGTTTGCCGGGCGTGATTTCGGCGAGGACATTCTGGCAGCATTTGAACCCGAGGTCGGATTCGTTGCGATTCGTCAGGAATTTGCGAATACCACCCCGCGGCCGACGATCAAGTTGCCTGCATTCGCAATGGTGTTCGAACTCAAAGAGCCTGCCACCATGAAGAGGGAACTGCGTCGTATTTTTCAAAGTCTGGTCGGATTTCTGAATGTTGTCGGCTCGATGAATGGCCAAAGGCAATTGGAACTGGGAAGCGAAGGTATTGGAGAGGGAGTGGAAGTGATCACTTCGTCCTTTGTTCCAGAACAAGAAGACATCGGTTCCACAGAAGCTCAACTCGTTTTCAATTTTTCACCTTCGGTAGCATTTCGGGGAAAGCAATTCGTTATTTCGAGTTCGAAATCATTGGCTCGGCAGTTGATCGAGGCCCCTCGCCCAGAGCCGACCGGCATTCAAGTCAATACCAGCGCCACTCTGCATGCGGCGGGACTGCAGGAAATTTTAAAGGACAATCGTGAACAGCTCATTGCTCAGATCATGTTGGAGAATGGGAACACCCGCGAAGAGGGATCTGCTCTCATTGATTTACTGCTGACAGCAGTGGGTTATTTCAACGAAACTTCTTTCACGCTCGGTCATGATGACGGTACTTTGAAAGCCGTTTGGCAGATGAAGGTACTGCCATGAATCTGATGAATGTGGAACCCTCCTGGGCATGGGCTCCCTACGAGCCATCGTTGGAATCGCCGTGGAATTTGTCAGCAGCGGCACATCTGTTTCGTCGCGCAGGCTTCGGCGCGAACCGCCAGGAATTGGAGGATGCCTTAAAACTTTCTCCCTCTGAAGTAGTGGCTGATTTGGTGCGTGCAGAAGAGACCAGTGATTTCCAAACGGAAATGCAGTCACTGCTTCGCGCGGCACTCGCGACCGGGAATGTGCGGCAATTGGCTGCCCAGTGGGCGTATCGAATGCTACACACTCCGGCGCCATTATTGGAGAAAATGACTCTCTTTTGGCACGGACATTTCGCGACCAGTGCGGTCAAAGTGAATGACGTTCGATTGATGCAGACCCAAAATACGTTGCTGCGACGGCATGCATTGGGAAATTTCAAGGAATTGGCAATCGAGATTTCGCGTGATCCTGCGATGCTGCTTTATCTCGATTCTGCGACCAATCGCAAGTCACACCCCAATGAGAACTATGCGCGAGAAATCATGGAGTTGTTTTGCTTGGGCGAGGGTAACTACACCGAGCAGGATATTCGTGAATTGGCAAGGTGCTTCACCGGTTGGGAGATCAAACGAAATCGATTTCGTTTTAACCGATATCAACATGACAGTGGTGAGAAAACCGTGTTGGGGATTCCAGGTGTCGAGTCAGGAGAAGAGGCGATTCGGGTTGTCACTGACGATCCTAATGCTCCCAGATTCATTGTTCGCAAGCTTGTTCGGTTTTTTGTTCTGGATGAACCAGAACCGGGTGACGAATTGCTGGCGCCGCTTGCGGCGCAATTACGAGAGAATGCGATGGACATTGGTCCTACCGTGCAAAGGATCTTGGCAAGCAATCTTTTCTTTTCGCCGTTGGCACGTGGGCGAAAGGTCCGCTCGCCAGTCGAATTGGGAATCGGATTCCTGCGTGTTTTCGATGGTTCGACAGACTTTTTCCAACTTGCTGATGCGTTGGACCAGTTGGGGCAGGGACTCTTCACGCCGCCGAGTGTCAAAGGTTGGGATGGAGGCCGCACCTGGATCAATTCGTCGACGTTATTGGGAAGAGCCAATCTGATCCATCGAATGTTGAACGGAGAAAAAACACGTTTTGGCAAGCAATCACTCGCTGACTATTTCGCGGCGAGTGGAGTCGATTCGATTGACGAAGTGGCAGATTTTCTGCAATCGTCCCTGTTCGCCGTTCCCATTCCGAGGCCTGCAACAGAGCGTTTGAGAGAACTGGCAAGAAAAAATCAAGATTCAACTTGGGTCAATCTCGCAGTTCACGCATTCTGTACGCTCCCCGAATTCCAGGTGGCCTGAGTATGAAGTCCGAATTTATGCCGTATCACTTCAGTAAGCAGCATGGAATCAAACTGCCCCGTCGCAGCTTTCTCGGTCATGCGAGTCTGAGCGCGTCGGTCTTGACATTTGGGGTGACCGCGCCGGGGGTATTGTGTGAGGCCGCATCACTTGCAAAGGAAGATCGGATTCTTGTTGTTGTCGAGATGGCAGGTGGAAATGATGGACTCAATACCGTCATACCGCATCGAGATGATCTCTACCGTGCAGCGCGACCGAAAATCGCGATTGACAGTTCGGATGTCTTGGCGATCAATGACGAATTGGGTTTGCATCCAGCCATGCGTGGCATGGCAGATTTGCTCGAAAATGGCCAGTTGTCCATTGTGCAGGGAGTCGGTTACGAGAATCCGAATCGTTCGCATTTTGAATCCATGGATATCTGGCATTCCTGTTATCGCAAAGATGAGACAAGGCAGGATGGCTGGATCGGCCGCTACCTCGAGTCTGAGGGAATGGCAAGTTTGACTGATCCCCCGGCATTACATCTTGGCAAGCGGCAGCAACCATTCGCGTTGATGTCCCGTGGTGTTCGTGTTCCCTCGATTCAATCGCTCGAGCAATTTCGGCTCCGAGTCGCTGATTCACCAGATATCCGCAATGCAATTCGATCCTTGTCGAATCAGAGTCGAGAGGATGCGACTGACCTGCTCGGTTTTGTGCAGGCAAGTTCACGCAATGCACTCGAGGCAAGTGAGCGGATGGAGTCCGCCGGCGTCAAATATAAGCCATCCGAGTCCTATCCTGAGACTGCTTTGGGTAGGCAGCTTGAAACCGTTGCAAAGCTGATTGCTTCGGGATTGCATACCCGCGTTTACTATGTGCGGATTGACGGTTTCGACACCCACGCCAATCAGCCTGATGCCCACGCAGTGTTGTTGCGCACCGTTGGCGATGCTGTTAGTACCTTGGTTCGTGATGTCAACGCGCAGGGGGATGGTGATCGCTTGTTGGTGATGTGTTTCAGCGAATTTGGTCGACGGGTTGCTGAGAATGCCAGTGACGGTACTGATCACGGGGCGGCTGGTCCCGTATTCCTGGCTGGAAATGGCCTGAGAAGCGGTGCCGTTGGTAAGCATCCACCGCTGGATGATTTGCAGAATGGCGATCTGTTACACGGGGTCGACTTCCGACAGGTGTATGCTGCGGTGTTGAAGGACTGGTTGAAGTGTTCGATCCGTCCGGTACTTGGTGCTGACTACGAACCGGTGGATGTTTTTGCAGGATCGTGATCGTTCGGCGTGAGCATCCGTGATGTAGAGGATTCAAACGCCCGCCGGGATCGTTTCGCTTGCATTCCGTACTTCAAACGCGAGGCTCTCGGCAGCCAAGCGGGTGGGTTGGTTACTACCATTCAGATGCCGCAGTGGAAAACGGGTCGCTAGTCCTTAAACTGCCCTTGAAAACGTTTGAAATCCTCGAGCGTATCGATTCCGGGCGTTGCCGAGTTGACACGGGCAACGACGATGCGCTTTCCTGCTTCAATCGCACGCAATTGTTCCAGTTTCTCGATTTGTTCCAGTTGACTGGGCGGTTGCGAAGCAAACCAGGCAAGGAAGTCGCGGCGGTAAGCATACAGGCCGATATGGTGCCAAAAGATCGGGGGTTCGGCGTCGAGATGCGTTTGGTGAATGCCTTCTCGAACGAATGGCAGTGAAGCGCGACTAAAGTACACTGCCCTTCCCTGCCCTTCGACTTCGGTCATCAGAATTTTGACGCATGCAGGATCATTCAGTAATTCCATGTTTCGGATTGGCGTTCCCACTGTGGCCATGTCGGCGCATTCATCCTGCAGCAGGGTTTGGGCAACACAGTCGATTGCTTGAGGATCAATTTCGGGTTCGTCAGCTTGAACATTGATGAAGACACTCGCATCGGGGATCGCGGACGCTACCTCTGCGAGACGATCGGTTCCGCTGGCACAATCAGCGCTCGTCATGATCCAGCATCCACCGAAAGAATCGACTTCTGCAGCGATTTTGGGATCATCCACGGCGACGACAATGCCATCGGCAAGCGATGATCGGGACGCCGCCTCGTAGGTATGCTGGAGAATGGTCTTGCCACCCGCTTTGCGTAGGAGTTTCTCTGAAAGCCGCGTTGAGGCGAGGCGGGCAGGTAGCACGATTTGGCAACGGTTGTGCATTACGAATCCATGTTCCCGGGTAAAGCGAAGGCTTGGTGTGTAGCCCGCTGAGTTTCGCAGACCCCGATTCCGTTTTATTTAGAGGAGCGGTAACTCTCCGCAGAGAGCGATTTTCTTTCGTCAGCTTGTGAATTGTCGCTTCAGAGGTTTTCCAAAGCAATGTCGATCCCGAAAAGACTGGTTCAAGGTGTTTGACATGTTATGCCGCGGTGGCTACCCTTTCCCACCTAACGGTGAGTGGTGACGTGTATCGCTGGTGCGATCATGTGAACAGGGAACTCCGGTGAAAATCCGGGACGGACCGGCCGCTGTAACCGATGTGACGGGGTGACTATTTCCGTCAGATATTGCATTATCTTGCAGCCATTGCTGGGTTTGTTTGCCTCTGCTGATCAGAGGCGAATGATCTCACGAGAAGGCAATGCAGTGGACACATCGGGAGTCAGAAGACCTACCACTGACCGGGCGCGATGTGACTTTCTAGGGTAAGGTCCGTGCTAAGAGCTGAGTTGTCATGAGGTCAACGTGCAGCGACTGCTGCGGAAGCTCTTTTCCAATTGATAGGCTTTCCTTTCTTCACCAGTTGTGGTTTTGTAGGGATGGCGGTTGCGCGCGGGATGGGGCTATGGACTGTTGCCAGTTCGCTGTCGATTGCGAGCAGCGAATGATTTGTCAGCATACTGATGCGAGGCCGCGACGCGCCTTCACTTTGGTGGAGTTGCTGGTCGTTATCGCAATCATCGGTGTTTTGGTGGGGTTGTTGCTGCCTGCTGTGCAGGCGGTTCGTGAGAGTGCACGACGCATGCAGTGTCAGAACAATCTGCATCAGATTGGGATTGCCCTGCACAACTACCATGCGGCCTTCCGCAAGTTACCGCCGGGAGGCATTGAGGTTCGACCTGAAACTCCGGGTGGGAAACAGATCGCCTGGTCGGCGCTTGTGCTTCCATTTCTGGAGCAGTCTGCGGCATACTCGCGGATTGACTTCAACTACGCGTTCGATCATCCGGTCAACCGCGATGTCGCTGCAACGCCGATCGAAACTTATCTCTGCCCCAGCACTCCTCGGTTTGAACTGCTCATGCGGGGCATGGGAGCAACGGATTATGGGGGGATCTACGGGGAACGGATTGTTTCCATGAACTACCCTCCCCGAGGAGTACTGATCCACGATCGCGCGATTCGTTTTCGTGACATCACTGATGGTCTAACGAGGACCTTGATGGTTTCAGAGGACGCCAGCTTTCGCGATGGGCAGTGGATCAATGCGTGGAATTTGTTTGATCAGGCCTTTCCCATCAATCGTGCACCCGCTTTCGAGAACGACATCCGCAGTTTGCATCCACAAGGAGCAAATGGGCTGTTTGCAGATGGTTCTGTTGTCTTCATGAACGAGAGCATGGAACTCGAACTGCTCGCTTCCATTTGCACGAGGAACGGAAACGAGCAGATGCCAGATCTGGAAAGATAATCCGATTACACAACGAAGATGTTCGATTGATGAGAGCGTGGTAGTAAAGTGAAAAGCTTGAACAGAAGACGGAGAATGCTCGCAGAGCAACTTGAGGAGCGGAGGCTCTTGGCTGGTCCCTATGCGCCTGCTGCCGGGTTGTGGGGTTCCAGTGCAATCCCCAACGATGATGTTTCTGTGGTTGCGTGGGCAACCGCATTCGAGAATTACCAACCTGGTTCCGATGTGGATCCGGCTTTCCAGATCCCTGCAAACGCGATCGGTCAGGCTGAAGGTACCACTTTTAATGCGGTTACTTTGGGACGTGGCGGGCAGATCACTTTGACCTTCGCGGCACCGATATGGGACGGACTTGGGTATGATTTCGCAGTTTATGAAAACAGCTTTAGCGACGCGTTTCTCGAACTGGCCTACGTCGAGGTCTCGTCGGACGGAATTAATTATTTTCGGTTCGAAAATGACTCATTGACGGCTTCGCCAGTGGGTGCGTTCGGTGACGTCGACCCGACCAATGTTCAAAATCTCGCTGGTAAGTATCGAAGGGGTCAGGGAACCCCTTTTGATCTCGAAGAACTGAGTGGCGTCAGTTCGCTTCTCAACACAGCGGCGGTCACTCACGTTCGTCTGATTGATGTGGTGGGTGACGGGACGGCATTGGATACAAGTGGTGATGTGATTTATGACCCCAGTCCCACCGTGGGGAGTGCGGGATTTGATCTTGATGGTGTGGGCGTCTTGAGCCAAATCGACTATGTGAGAGACGGTGTAGGATTGGAGGACCTGAGTGAAACGCTCGCGTCCCAATCAGCATTCAATGGTCCAGATCCTGATGGGACAATTGTTACAGGACCGTACGATGACACAGTCGTGCTCGGTAGTTTTCAGTCTGAGCTGTTAACATTCAATAACGCTTATTCGAACGACTTCGGGTCGTGGAACCAATGGGCGTATTCCAACATGACGGATTCAGTCACTGCGGGATTTGAGAACCAGTTCAGTGCTTATCCTGGTTCGGGAGCTAATGGTTCGGCAACATTCGGTGTCGCGTTTGTATCGCAGAATGAGTTTTATGACTTGCCGCAGATTACACGCGATGCTGCTGACTTGCGCAAGTTTGGTTCACTGATGGTTGGCAATACCACCTATGCTGCCTTGTCGATGCTTCAGGGTGATTCGTTCGCAAAGAAGTTCGGTGGCACTACCGGTAATGATCCTGATTTTTTCAGCCTGACGATCGAAGGAAAAGATGCATCGGGTCAGACACTTGGAACGGTGGATGTTTTTCTTGCAGACTACCGTTTCGCTGACAATACGCTCGACTATGTACTGGACGAGTGGGTGACCATTGATTTGACTTCGATTGCTGATGCACGGACTCTTGCGTTCTCGGTCAATTCATCTGATGTCGGTCCTTTTGGTATCAATACGCCGAGTTACTTTGCTGTCGATGAGGTCGAGTTAATTGCTTCTGCAGTGGCTCTGGATGTCGGAACTGCGGTTGTCGATGAGAGTGACGGCGCGAGTGCAACGACGGGGCGTATCCGTCGGCCAGGCAGTGATCTTCTTCGTGCGATTGAGTTTACAGTGGACCCTGTTGATGCTTCGCAGGCCATTCTTCCCGACAGCGTTACCATCCCAGTGGGAGCAGCGCATGTCGATTTTTTAATTGGGGTTGTTGACAATTCGGTCGCTGATGGAGATCGAGAAATTGAAATCCGGGTGAGTACTGATGGTTACGCAGCAGTAAGTAAAACATTGCTGATCCAGGATGATGATCCGCGACGTTTGACGCTGGAAATTTTGGCAGATGAGATTGCCGAGGGCAGTGCAGTCAATGGCACGATTTTTCGCAACGACGCGGTCCTGGATGCGCCCTTAACGGTACAGTTGGAAGCATCCCTGGAAGGGCGACTGACGTTCAACTCCTTCGTAGTTATCGAAGCAGGTGAGTCGTCCGCGTCCTTCGAAATAACCGCGCCGGAAGACGAGGTTGACGATTCTGATGCGAGCGTTGTGATTACAGCAGACGCGAATGACCACGAGGGTGGGAGCGATTGGTTGCGGGTGCTGGATAACGACACACCAAGACTCGATTTCAGTTTCGATGCCGTGGTGTTTTCGGAACAAGGGGCGTGGCAGACCGAGAGTATTGAAACCTTGGGAAGTCAGTTAGCACCAGAGTCTGCTTACAACGGATCAGATGGTGTCGGGCAATTCTCTGCGGGAGGGATGGTGTTCAATAATGAATTTGACCCGACTTACGGTAGTTGGATGGGGTGGGCATATTCGAATGCCACTGATGTGACTACCAGCGGTTACCTGAATCAGTACAGTGCATTTGCCGGTAGCGGTGCGGTTGGCTCGGATACCTTTGTGGTGGGGAATGCGTATCCCGGGTTCGCTGTGCCGCGGATCACGCGTGATCCCCAAGTCGCTGGTTCATTTCGTTCTGTTGATATCACCAATACTACTTATGCTGCTTTGTCGATGATGGAGGGAGATTCCTTCGGTGCAAAGAAGTTTGGTGGTACCTTGGGGGATGATCCAGATTTCTTCATTTTGACGATTGAAGGTTTCGATCCTGACAATGTCTCTATCGGTACTCTTGAATTCCCGTTGGCTGATTTTCGATTTGAGGATAATGCATCAGATTACATCCTTGATGCCTGGGTCAGCGTCGATGTTTCATCCTTGGGTGACGCAGTGGAGTTGTCTTTCTCTCTGACATCCTCGGATGTCGGAATCTATGGCATGAACACGCCCGCGTACTTTGCTGTGGATAATGTGAAGTTTAATGGCCGTGTTGATCCGTCGTTGCTGATGGTCACCCGTAACACCAAGGATGAAAGTGTAGATCTATTGGTGCAGCTTTACACTTCCGATCACTCTGAAGCAGTGGTTCAGTCAATGGTGGTCATTCCGGCAGGTGAATCATCAGTCGATATACCTTGGGAAATCATTGATGATGCATTGGTTGATGGTGATAGGCCAGTCACCTTCACAGCGATTGCTGATTCGTATGAATATGCGCAAGAGACGATTCTCATTCAGGATGACGATGCATCGACGTTGACATTGACGCTGTCGGCAGACTCAGTCAGCGAAGCGGGTGGGGTGATGGGTGGGGTGATTCATCGAAACATTGAGGACTTGACGTTTCCGTTGGTTGTTTCGCTGGAAGCGGACATGGCCACCCAGTTCGGTTTCCCAGAGACATTGGCCATTCCAGCAGGTCAACGGTCCTTGGCGTTCGATGTGTTGGTGATTGATAACGATGTTGTGGATGATGACCGTGTTGTTCAGGTGTTGGCTTCGAAACCAACTTATCAGTCAGGCAGCGATTCGGTGTTGGTATTAGATGATGATGTGGAAGTCACGTTGTCGATTTCTCAATCGGTTTTGAGTGAATCGGATGCAAATCCGACAGTGCATGTTGAGGGATTGGGCGCGATTATGGCCACGGATTCATTTGATAATGGTTCCAGTGGTGCGGGTGGTTTTTTATCAGGCCCGGTGTTTTTAAATAACCTCTACGAACCGATTTATGAGAGTTGGTTCGGTTGGTCAGTATCCAATAAGACCGACACGACGACGCCCGGATATTTGAATCAGTACAGTTCCATCAGTGGCAGCGGTGCCCTTGGTTCCGCCACCTATTTTGTTGCAAATGCTGACCCCAATCATTCTTTGCCTACGATCAGTGTGTCGGGTGGGTTTGCGTTCGATTCGCTGCTGGTGACCAATACGACTTACGCCGCTCTTTCGATGCAGCAGGGCGATTTATTTGCGAAGAAGTTTGGTGGTGAGACGGGGGATGACCCGGATTTTTTGCTTCTGACGATCGAAGGCATCGATTCCTCGGAGCAGTCCGTGGGTACGGTTGATTTCTACCTTGCAGACTATCGCTTTGCCGATAACAGTCTGGATTATCTGGTGAGTGATTGGTCTGTTGTTGACGTGTCATCGGTTGATGCTGCCGAGAGATTGGTGTTCTCGTTGACCTCTTCAGATGTTGGTGCTTACGGGATGAATACTCCGACTTACTTTGCATTGGATCAGTTAGTACTGACCGATTCCCGGTCAGCGCCGGCAACGGTAACGGTTGGTCGTAGTGATGACGACCTTAGTTTGCCTTTGATGGTGGCTTTGAATTCTGATGCGACAGAGGTCGTCGTTCCTTCTCATGTCGTTATTCCAGTCGGTTCAAATTCGGTTGAATTCCCGTTGTTCAGCGTTTCTGACGGTGTTGACGACGGAAATCAGTCGGTGTCGATCATGGCTGAGGCGGCCGAACATGTGAGTGCCGCTGCAGAACTGACCGTCCAAGATGACGATGTATCTACATTGACATTGACGCTGTCGGCAGGCTCAGTGAGCGAGGCGGGTGGGTTGATCGGTGGCGTGGTTCATCGCAATATCGAGGACCTGACGCTTCCGCTGGTTGTTTCTCTGCAAGCGGATATGGCCGACCAGTTGGATTTCCCGCAGACATTGACCATCCCGGCTGGTCAACCGTCCTTGGCATTCGATGTGTTGGTGATCGATAGCGATGTTCGTGATGGAGACCGAATCATTGAGATGACTTGTGCCGCTGAAGGTTACGCGGTGTCCATTGCGAATTTGGCAATCAGCGATGATGAAGTTTCGGGGTTTGTGGTCATCCAGTCAGAAGGGACTACTGCGGTTGGCGAGCTGCTGGGGGTCGATAGTTTTGAGGTCACTTTGGCGTCGCGTCCGCAAACAGATGTTGTTATCGATTTGTCTTTGATTGACTGGCCCTCAGGGACAGTCGATGTGACTGTCGACAAAAATCGTGTCACTTTCGCTCCTGTCAACTGGAATGTCCCGCAAATCATTTCTTTGACAGGTGTCCCAGACTTTTTTGTGGAAAGTGACGAAGAGGGTTTGGTGCGACTTTTGATTGATGCCGCTGCTTCCGACTCGCTTTACTCGGATGTTGCGGGCACCAATGTGTCGGTGATAGTCAAGGATTTTCAGCCGACCTCACTGAAGGTATCGGAAGATGCAACGTCGGTGTTCTTGATGGACGAACCAAGTGGTGTAAGGGTGGCTTCCGGTTCTCATTCGAGCGGTCTGCTCATAGTCGCCAATGATCTTTCGCAGTCGGTGACGGTCGATACACTGCTACAAACCACTGGGCAGATTCGCATCGATACCCAAGGTGGAAATGATGTGGTGCAGGTAGACGGAAGCCGTTTCACGCGGCTTGATGGAGGTGATGGCATCGATCGCTTGATCATCTATACCGAGACGACGTTGGAATTGTCGGATTTTATCGACGGACGGATTTTTGACTTCGAAGAGTATGTCTTGCAGACTGATTCTGCAGCAAAGATTCAGGTTGACCTGAGCGATATGGAACAAATCACTGGCGGTAGTGAACCCGCCGTTTTGACTCTTTACGTTCAGTCAGGCAATCAATGCGAGTTTGTTGGTTCCGGTAC
>JAPKCI010000134.1 GCA_028823035.1 Rubripirellula sp. | reverse complement strand
GCCTGTGTTTTAGTGGCCTGTGTTTTAGTGGCCTGTGTTTTAGTGGCCTGTGTTTTAGTGGCCTGTGTTTCAGCGTTGCCATCGGTCAGTCCGAACTTCACAGTCTCTGCTGCGATGCGTGCTTCAAGCGAGGCAACTTCGGACAGCGCCGCGAGACGATGCGCGACTGCGACCTGCTCCGCCGCTTCGGAAACTTTCACTGCCAGTTGCAGATCTTCTTTCGTCAGTGATTTCGGCGGCGCTACTGAGCCTCCCACTGCGGGCTCAAGCTGGGTTTGCGGTGACAGAGTCGTCACGTCGAGCTGATCGAATTCGGCGGTTGCGGAAAAAGCCCAGATCGAAAACCGGCCGGCCTTGCGTTTCGGCAGGTTGTAAGCCACTTTTAATTCGCCATCGATCAGCACGTTCAGCAACTGGTCCTGCACGGCCAGCTCAAGCACGTAATCCTGGTCGACATTGATCGAGTGATGCGCCATCCCACTGGACGGGTAATTCCAGCGGCCGTCAGCTCCCTGGCTGGTGAACTGTACCTTGGGACCGGACACGGACAGGTAAACTGAGTTCATCGCCAGTTCGTGCCCATCAAAGCCGAGGCCGACAGACCGGTACATGTCGCCGCCAGTAATTCGCAGTCGCAGCTTCGCTCGAAAGTCTCGCGGGTGACTGATCGACGAAACCAGACGGTGCTGCTTTGTTTCGCCGATTGACTGGACGACTTTCCCGTCCTTCACCGACCAATTTCCGCCTTCGACTTTCCACTGATCGGCATTCAATTTCGAGAAGTCATCGCTCAGCACGGCCTCGCCGCCAGTTGGTTTCGACTTGGTTGGTTTCGACTTGGTTGGTTTCGACTTGGTTGGTTCACCGCTTTTCTGCTGTGATTCCTTTACATCGGCCAACATTTTCTGCTTAGCCGTCAACTCTGCCCGTGCGGTCTTGAGTGCAGAATCGGCAGCAACGATTTTTGCTCGCGTTGCCGCAAGGGCCGCATCGCGGTTTTCTTTTTGCAGAGCCGGATACCAGGCCGTGACCGGAATTGAAACAGGTTCGATCGCCAGTTCGCCGAACAGCTCCGGCAGTCCCGGAGGCAGGGGGGCTTTGTCCGGACGATCCTCATTGCCTTGCAGAAATGTAAACGTCTTGCGATCCAGATGAGCATCGTAGGCTCGGACCAGCATTCCGTTTGCCGAACCGGCGGACGCCAGTTGCAGTTGATCATCGCGAAGGTCGTGCGTCTCGAAAATCGCCCGCATTCGGTAATAGCCTTGCTGCTCAAGCGGGTCGTACTTGTGATCGTGACAGCGGGCACAATTCAAGGTGAGGCCAAGAAACGCCTTCGAAGAATGCTCGACGATATTGTCGAGCCAGACGTTGCGGTTGAACTTGTACCAGTTCCGCGCAAGGAACCCTGTCGCGCGTAGCGAAGCCTGATCCTCGGGCGAAGCCTCGTCAGCCGCCAGCATTTCGACGATCATTTTGTCGTAGCGTTTGTCGTCGTTGATCGAATCGACAATCCAGTCCCGCCACCGCCAGATGTGCTCGCGACCGTCACGAATTTCCTTACCATATCCCGACGGATCGCTGTATCGCCAGATGTCCATGAAGTGCCGAGCCCACCGCTCGCCGTAGCGAGGACTCGCCAGTAAACGGTCGACTGCATTCTCGAACGCCGCTTCTGATGTGTCGTCGAGGAACGCTCGCCGCTCTGTCTGAGTCGGCGGGAGCCCCGTCAGTGCAAGAGACGCTCGGCGGAGGAGCATCGATCGTGATGTCTCGCCGACCACGCTGACTCCGATACGTTGATGTTCGGCAGCGAGGAACCGGTCGATGTCGCCGCGAATCCAGCCAGCCTTGATACTCGGCACATCCGCTTTGACGGGAGGCAGAAAGGACCAGTGCCGAGAGGGATCTTCGGGAATCGCTTCATCGGGCGCTGCGGCTCCGGATTTGATCCAGCTTGTCAGCTTTGCGACATCTTCCGCCGACAGCCGCGGGCCGTCTTCCGCGGGCGGCATCCGATTGTCATCGTCATCGGTGACTCGTTCCAAGATGACGCTCGTGCCAACAGATCCGGCAACGTAAACCGGGCCGCCGTCACCGCCCTTTTGTATGAGACTCGCCGCATCAAGTCTCAGTCCACCTTCCTGTTTGAGCGAACTGTGGCAGGAAAAACACTTCTCATGAAGCAACGGCTTGATTTCAGTCAGATAGTCCACGCTGTTTGCAAGTGGCTTTGTTTTTGAGCCACCCTCTGCGCGAGCCACCTGCGCTGCCAACACGCCGGAAAAAACCAGCAGGGCAAGGATGCTGCAGAGCATTTTTTGGTGAATCATCATCACTGGTCCCCAAACCGCCGTGACCTGAAATAACTGACTGGTATGGTCCCGCTCAATCATTTCAAGTCTATTCCCTTTCTCGCCATCTGCTTGTCTCCCGGTCCCGAAACACCTTCGGCTTGGCCCAGGATTGGGTGATTGTCGAGGATGTGATACGACAACGCTTTCTTCGCTGCCGACCAGTTCTTATTCAACAACGCAGTCAGGATCTCGTGGTGCTGCCGCATCGTCTCAACCGCTACAGCGTGATCATGATCTTCCCACTCAAACAATAGCCGATAGTAACGTCCCTGACGGGCGAAGAAGTCGGTAATGTACGCGTTGTCGGCAGTGGAAATCAGGTATTCGTGCAAAGACTCATCCACGCTCAATGAGGCACCCATTAACGCCGAAGGCACGTTCATGTCGAGCATGCGATGCAATTCAACAGGGTCAAGGTTCGGCCGGGCCAGCTCCAGCGATTTCAGTTCCAACACCTCACGAACTATAATGAATTCCTGCAAGTCTTCCTGCCGAAACGGACGCAACCGCCAGCCACGTCGCGGGATGTGATCGAGCATCCCTTCGCCGGCCAGTCGATGCAGAATGTTGCGGATCGCAGACCGGCTGATGTCGTACTTCTCAGCGGTCGCTTCCTCACGCAAATAGATCGATTCGCCTCGCAAACTAAGCCACACCAGATCGCTGGCGATGATTTCAAACGGGTCCTGCGGCGGCTCGGGCAGCTTCGTCTGGTGCGTTCGGCTTCGCTTGCTGAGCGGCGGCGTCGCTTCCAGGCGGCGATTGGGGCCTTTTTCCAACAGCCCCTCGTCGAGCAACTCAGCGACTGCAGTCCGAACGGGCGTCAAACTTACGTTGTAGTGAACCGCCAGTGAGTCAAGCGTTAACTGAACTGGCAACTCCCGACCCGACTTCAGTTGAGCGGCAAGGTCATCTTTGATGTAGGTTGCGATTGACATGCCAGCAGCATATTTGTCTTAGGCGACAAAAACAAGTACATTGTTGACAAAGTTAAGTTAGAGCGACGCAGGATTTCAGCTTGCGGTGTTCCTAGGGGATCGCAAGCTGGAAGCTAACACCGCCGCCTTTTGTCGGCTGAAGCCAGAAGAAACACGATGAGAATCACTGCAGTCGAAACACATGTCTGTCATGCCCGCATGCGCAACTGGGTATTTGTCAAAGTTATCACCGACCAACCGGGGCTGTTCGGCTGGGGCGAGGCGACGTTGGAATGGCACACTCGCGGCGTCGTGGGGGCGATCGACGATCTGGCACCTTTAGTGATCGGGGAGGATCCGACGTGCGTCGAACATCTTTGGCAGATGATGTGGCGGCAACATTTCTGGCACGGCAGCGGAGTGACTCGATCGACGGCAATTGCCGGAATCGATCTGGCGTTGTGGGATATTGTCGGCAAGATTCACGGAGTTCCGTGTCACAAACTGTGGGGTGGGCCTGTTCGGGATTCGATACGGCTGTATTGCCATCTTGGCGGCGGCAATCTGGAAAGTTTCTACGAGACGCCGGTCGATAACGCGAAACAGTTTGCGGACCTTGCCCGACAAGCAATCGCGGAAGGGTTCACGGCATTCAAATCCATGGCTGTGCCTCCCACGATGCCGATCGAGGGGCTCAAGCCGATCAAGGCTGCTGATGCGTGCGTGGCCGCGATGCGTGAGGCAGTGGGAGATGAGATCGACATTATGGTGGACTGCCACGCGCGGCCGTCGCCAGCGATGGGCATGCAGTACGCCAAAGCCTTGGATCAGTACGGGCTGTATTTCTTTGAAGAGCCCTGCTGGCCGGAAAGCATCGACGGACTTGCCGCCATCAATGCGGCCGTCGCAACGCCGATCGCGACCGGAGAACGCATGACACACCTCGCCGCATTTCGAGATTTGTTTGCGGCTCGTGGTTGCGAAATCTGCCAACTCGATCTCACTCACTGCGGCGGATTCACGGAAGCACGCCGCATCGCAGCACTGGCTGACGCCTATCGAATCGCACTCGCCCCGCACAATCCGCAGGGACCGGTCAGCACTGCGGCCTCACTGGAATTCGGATTTTCGCAGCCGAGCTACATCATCTGCGAATCGGTGCACAATGACGTTCCTTGGCGGAATGATGTTGTGGAAGAGGGCTTCATCGTCGACGAAACAACGCGAACCGTGGCACCAAACATGAAGCCGGGACTTGGAATCACGATCAATGAAGACGAAGTAAAAAAACATCCGTTTGAACAGGAGGCTCCGCAACGGGTCTTTTATCAAGACGG
Source organism: Rubripirellula sp. (assembly GCA_028823035.1). GTDB lineage: Bacteria > Planctomycetota > Planctomycetia > Pirellulales > Pirellulaceae > Rubripirellula. Next base: position 11,876 of record JAPKCI010000134.1, on the reverse strand, counting down.
CAGTGTCGGCGATTGGTAAACGGCTACGGAGATCACCAGCAATGAATCAACATCCACCTGCTAGACGACATTGTGCGTTCCGAGGCCGCATCGGTATCGCTCGCGAGGACATCACGCCGCCGGTCGGCATCTACTCACGAAACTGGGGCGCTGCAAAGCATGACACAGCCAAATCGATTCACCGCCCCCTGACTCTCACGGCTCTGACGCTTGCGTCATCGCCCGGTGGCGACCCGCTGATTTTGGTCGATGCTGATCTTGGCTGGTGGGGTACGCTCGAGTTGTTCAGTCGGTTTCAAGAGCGGCTACTGAAAGAACTGTCTTTTGAATCTTCACGCGTTGTTTTCGCGTTGAGCCACACTCACGCGTCGGCGCCACTGACAGAGCCGGATTTGTCGTTGCCTGGAAGCGAGCTGCTAGGGCCGTGGATGGAACGCGTTTACCAGGCCACCGTTTCAGCTATCACGCGGGCTCTGGCAGATGCTAATGAGGCAATACTGGACTGGCACAAGGGACGGTGTGCACTTGCTGCTGTTCGCGACTTCCCGGACCCCGACCCAACCGCAGATCGCATGATCTGCGGTTTCAATCCGGCGGACGGTGCAGACGACACACTGCTGGTGGGCCGCATCACAGATCCATCGGGAACCGTGCGGGCGACATTGGTCAACTACGCCTGTCACCCGACAACTCTGGCCTGGGAGAACACAACGATCTCTCCTGACTATATCGGGGCGATGCGGGAAACGATGGAAAAAGCCACGGGAGCGACGGCCTTCTTTCTTCAGGGCATGTCGGGCGATGTCGCGCCAAGGCAGCAGTACGTTGGCGACGTCGAGGTGGCCGATCGTCATGGACGACAACTGGGATTCGCCGCGCTGGCAGCTCTGAACGACATGGAACCGGCAGGAAACCAGCTGTGCTTCGATGGAGTTGTCGAATCCGGCGCGCCACTCGCCGTCTGGCGGCATCAACCGCATGAAATTTCGTCCGAGTTGCGAGCGGTTGAAATGGCCGCCGACCTGAAACTCAAAGACTGGCCAACAGCTGATGAACTTGAACAACAGCGGCTGTCCTGCGATGACCGAGCCCTGAAAGAGCGGCTTCGACGAAAGCGAGACATCCGGCGATCACTGGGTGATGGTTCTTCGTTTCCTCTCCCTGTGCACGCTTGGAGGATCGGCGACGCTATTCTCATCGGCTGTGCGGGTGAAGCGTACTCACAATTACAACAGAACTTGCGAAGCCGCTTTCCCGATTTGGCTGTCATTTGCATGAACGTTATTAACGGATGGGGCGGCTATCTGCCTCCGGCTGATCTGTACGATGTGGATGTGTATCCTGTCTGGCAGACACCGTTCGATCGTGGTTGTCTTGAACGAATCACCGATACAATGACGCGTGCCATCAAAGAACTTCAACGTTAATTTCAAGCCGACTGGCGGAAGTAAACAGGAGAGAACGTAACTGTGACATCGATGATCGAAGGCATTCTGCCAATTCTGCACACTCCATTTGACGTGAACGACGAAATTGATCGAGACAGTCTCGGGCGAGAAATCGACTGGGCGTTTGAGCAAGGAAGCAACGGCGTGTGTTCAGCAATGGTTTCTGAAATCCTTCGGCTGACGTCTGAAGAGCGAGTCGAACTGAACAGGTTGATTGTAAAAATGACGGCTGGTCGTGGAATCGTTGTGGCCAGCGTTGGTGCGGAGAGTACCAAGCAGGCGGTCTATTTTGCGACGCAAGCCGCTGAGGCCGGCTGCAGCGCCGTGATGGCGATTCCGCCCATTTCAACAGCGTTACCACTGACGGCACTGAAAGACTACTTCAGTACATTGGCAGATGCCGTGCCCGTGCCACTCATCGTTCAGGACGCATCGTCTTACGTCGGCGAATCGATTCCAACAGATTTCTACGTTCGCCTGCTGGATGAATACGGGCCGCAGAAAGTCCTATTCAAACCAGAAGGCGCACCCATCGGACCGAACATCTCTGACCTGCGAGACGCCACGGAGGGTCGCGCCTGCATGTTCGACGGTTCGGGCGGCATGCTGTTGATCGATGCGTTCCGGCGTGGCGTCGTTGGCACGATGCCGGGGGTTGATCTACTGGATGGTATCGCGGCGTTGTGGAAAGCACTGAAGAACAACGATGAAGCGGCAGCGTATCGCATTTACTTCCCCATCTGCGCGCTGGTCGCATTGCAACTGCAGGCGGGATTGGACGGATTCCTGGCCATCGAAAAGTACATTCTGGTGAAACGTGGACTATTCACAACAGATCGGCGACGCGAACCGAATTCATGGATTCTGGACTCGGAAACCAAGCGCGAAGTGGATCGGCTTCTGGCGATAATGAACGACGCGCTGGCAGCCGCATGACGACAAATCCTTATCCCGATTCGGCCACGGAATCATCCAGCCGACCGACGTCGGTGCGGTATGAGGTCATCGGACTGTTGACGCTGGCTGCCGCCGTTGCCTATCTCACTCGGAATGCGGTGGGCGTCGCAGAAAGCACGATTCGCGACGACCTTGGCCTCAGCATTCGGCAGTCCGGATGGTTCATGGCCGCGTTCTTCTGGAGCTACGCAGCTCTGCAGGTTCCCAGTGGATCAGTGGCACATCGCCACGGCACTCGGTTCGCGATGGTGACGTTCGCATGTGCGTGTTCTCTCGCCGCTGTCTGCATCGGAATCGCGCCGGGACTTTGGTTACTGATCGTGGCACAACTTCTGATGGGTGCCGCGCAGGCTGGAATGTTTCCCGCGTCGTGTTTTGCAATTTCACACTGGACGCCACTCGCCCGGCGATCGTTGGCCTGCGGATTCTTGGCGGTGGGAATGCAAGCCGGAGCTATCACAGCGAGCATGACAACTGGCAATCTAATGGACGTGATGCACTGGAGATGGGTATTCGCGTTATTTTCGGTTCCCGGATTTCTGTGGGCTGCGTCTTTCTTTCTGCGATTTCGCAACCATCCGGCTGACGATTCGAAAGTGAACGAGGCGGAATTGGAAATCATTCGTGCCGGAAGACCTTCGGCAGACCCACCGAGCACGGCAGTTCCGACTCCGTGGCGTTCGGTACTTCGAAACTCAGCACTCTGGTTTTTGTGCGGCCAGCAAATCTGTCGAGCGGCCGGATACATGTTTTTCGCAAGCTGGTTTCCGACGTTTCTTCAAGAGACACGCGGAGTATCGGTGAAGGATTCCGGTTACCTGCAGGCCCTGGTCTTCACGGGTACGCTGACAGGATCGTTATTCGGAGGACTACTCACCGACTGGATCTGGCAGCGTACTGGAAACCTGAAACTTAGCCGCAGCGGAGTCGGAGCCACATTCCTGTTTGGTTGTGCGATGTTGATTCTGGCGGCCTGGTTTGTTGAGAGCACGTTTCTGGCCGTGGCGCTGTTGGCGGCCGGATCACTGCTGGCAGCAATGGCCGGACCATGTGCATCAACCGCCACGATCGACATCGGAGGCGACCACGTTCCTCAGGTCTACGGCATCATGAACATGAGCGGAAATTTCGCAGCCGCCGCTTGCCCCATTCTGATCGCTGAACTTTTCGAATGGACGTCCAATTGGTCAATCGTGTTACTGCTGTTTGCAGCAACCTATCTGGTCGGAGCCATCTGTTGGGCCATGGTCGACGTCCGACAAACGATCTCAAAAGGAATCGACTCGGATACTTAATACAAGCCCGTGCAATCAAAAAGCCAAACGAGCATTTTGCTGAAAGCCCCCAGCTTTGCCCTGCCTGGCAAGTCCGGATTTTGGTCGCGTTCGAGACCGATTTGCAACAACTATTGAAACGAGGCTGATTCAAGAAAACGCTGTTGATAACCAAATCCGCACTTGCTTCTTGAAAAGAAAAAGGCTCGTGTGCGCGGATCACATAGCGTAACCATTAGAGATTTCTGGCATCTGGTTCGGCAGCGGGCACATGATGATTTCGCGTTTGCCTTTGAGTGTCCGCTACGCCCAAAGAGTGTGACGAAACGGCTGGACAGCGTCTACGATTGGCAGCAACTGATGTCTGCCGAACCGAGCGAAGAACGGGACAGCGGAATTTCCGCCCGCTTGTGCCACGCGACTTTTCGGCAGAAGTCATAGGGACCTTTCGCCACATGCGTCGGGTCGGCCACGACAGAGAACGACTCCCACGTCATTGATCCGTCACACAGCCATTTTGGAACAGTCTTCCATTTCCATTGGCAATCTTTTGATTTCGGTTTGGTCGAGCACCGAACTGGATTGTTTGTGTCAATATTTTGCCATTGTCCATCCGTGTTTTCGATACTTTGAACATTCGGTTGGTGACACTCTTTGTGAGCGAGAAGAATCGTGGCATGTCCCCCGCCATTCGCGTTCAGCGTCGCAACGAACATCTGCTAAAGAGACTTACGCTGCTGTTTACCAGGACATTCGGAATTTTACGCATCAGTTCTTGCCCATGTCCCAATCAATTCTCAGCCGCTTGTTTACTCCGTGTTGAAATTGCGATCTGAGAACGCTCTCGCAAGGACCCTCTCGTGGCCGTCAGATTAAGGAACGTGTTTCGCTGGTGGGCAAACCGAACGCAACGCTGAGTTCCTAATCAGCTATCTCGCAACAACTTCCACAATTTCGAAAACAGGGAACATTCCGCAAGAATGTGTTTCACAGAGAGGTGCCAAGCAAGGCGACAAACGACACAGGATCGATGTCCACCAGACATTTAACCATCACCAATCGCAAGTGAGTGAGCGACTTGTGTTTGATGGCGGCCGAGGACCTCCGATACCAGAATGAACAGCTTGCATTCAGAAAATATTTCTAAAAAACATGTGTGGGGAAGCAGCAAACTCTCGTTGAACGAGATGTGTCTTGTCTTTGCATTCCCAACCAGGAGCCAAAAATGTTTACCAAACTTTCCCGTACGCGAAAATCCTGCTCGAACTATGGAAAATCTCGCCCGAACCGAAAATACAAGCGAAACCTTCGGTTCGAAAGCTTGTCACAGCGAAAACTGTTTGCAGCCGATTTCCTGGACATGCCCGAAACCATTCTTGATCAGCCCACCGCTGCCGAGCACGATGATGACGGCGAGTTTTGCGACACGTTTTCCGAAACAACGATTCAACCCAATTACTACCCTTCCAACCCGAATGGAAACATCATTCATGTCGATGACAGCAACACGGGAAACCAGAATGGGATGTCATGGTTGACCGCCTTCAGTGAACTTCAGGACGGTCTCGCAGTCGCCACGTCAGGTGATTGGATTTTCGTCGCTGCTGGAACCTACAGTCCCGGTACGACGCAGACCGATTCATTCTGGCTAAAATCAAAAGTTGACCTGTTCGGCGGCTATGAAGGTGCCTTCCAGGGCACGCCTGCCTCGGAATGGTATACACGTGATTGGAATGGCGAAGATAAATCCATCCTGAGTGGTGATATCACCGGTAATGATGTCTATCCCGCAACCATCAATGGTGCGGAGGGGCCAGTTGCGGATATCCAGATTCTCAACAATGGCGACAACAGTTACCACGTACTGAGAGCTTCACGTGTATCCGATACTGTCCTGAATGGGTTTTTTGTCGAAGGCGGTCATGATGAAGTCTCCGGCGGTGGTGGCCTTTGGAATCGAGATTCCACGATTGAAATTTCCGACTCGGTATTTCGTTTTAATCAGGGGAACTACGGAGGCGCAATTCACAACATTGAATCAAACCCCTTCCTGCACGAAGTTGTGTTTGATCGCAATATCGCCAATGAAGGTGGAGGTGCAATGGCCAACCTGAATGTGACAGCCAGCCCACAAATCACTGTCAACTCGGTCTTCTACAAAAATCGTGCTGACGGAGCGTCACAAGGTGGAGCAATCTACGATGTCGGAGATTCCATCACTCTCGTATGGAACAGCACATTGCAGGGGAATGATGCAAACACCGGTGATAGCATCTATTCAAACCAGTCGACGCTGTTCGTCGGCAACTCGATTCTGGGATTCAACTACAGTGGAAATGGCTCTGGAATTGCCGATGCAGGCAATGTGGCTACCGTAGCCATGCACAACAACCTGCCCACTGGCTGGACGTCTGCTGCAACCAACCAGTTCATCCTCAACAATCTCGATGAAGACACCGGTCTGCTTCTCAACGCGCCGGACTCAGCCGTAGGGCCCGATGGCAATTGGGCTACCGGGGACGATGGACTTCAGATCAACGCAAATGTTCAAGGGAACCCGTTTATCGGTCATACTGCCGTCATAGGCGGTACGCAGCTCGCTCCCGAACGGGACATCCTCAACAATCTTCGCTTGCCAGTTGCTGACATCGGAGCTTACCAACACTTTCCCATGACGAATACGAAGCCTGGTCCGGTTGGCGGGCCAGTTGGCCCCATCCAGTATTTGAGGGTGTCGTCCGCGGAATCAAATCGAACCGAATTGGATCAGCAAACCAGAACTGTCGACCTCTACGACCAGGCCTGGACTGACGCAGAAAACTCCAAAGTCAAGTCACAACCTGCAGGCTCCATCGAAGCGGATGATCACGCATCCGAATCGGATTCTGCAAGCGTTGACAGCACAGTTGAGTCGGAAAGGGACCAGGTCTACGCCAATTGGGAATCCCTTGATCACTCGAATTTCCTGCAAGACCTGAAAATGCTCATCCATGAACTGGCAGTGGATTCGCTTGATACCGGAAGCCTGCATAAAGGAAGCGACGTTCGATGACCTAGCGACGCCAATGACCCAATGTCGGATAGAATCTTATTCCGCTCCGAACAGGAACCACTGAAATTTTCCCGCCGAGGACCAAGGTCCTCGGCTTTTTTCATTTTGATGGCGTCATGCTGATCCGCAGTGGTTTGAGCATTCACCGCCCTCGGGGTCTACATGAATTCGACAAACCTCCGGGAATCTGCATGAATTCGACAAACCTCCGGGAATCTGCATCACAGTAAAAACCAATGTTGCCAACTCGGCATCAACGGCTTCCAACTGATCGTGCCCACAAGAGACAAGCCAGGGACTGTCATGTGCAAAGGCAATCCCGGTCGGTGGAAAATCACTTACGACGGTGACTCAAGGATTCCGTTACCAACCAGATCGATCATTAGTACGACGTTTCAATTTGGTTGAGGAAAACGTTTTTTGTTACTCAAGTTGGGAGACTCAAACAAATCCCCGGAGACAGTAAACTGCCAGTTCTCAACCGCATCGCCGGTCACATTAAGCAGACCATTTCTTAACCAGACAAGATTTCGGCCTGATGCAGTTTTCAAGATCAGTTCATTTTCAATCGTGTAACTCTTTGCTGTAGTTGAACTGATCCACCACAACCGAATTTCTTCTTCCAGTCCAATCGCGACCAGAGACCTGCCGGGGCACCATGCGATCGCTTTCACTTCTCCCAATCCTGAACCGATTTCAAACAATTCCAATGTCGAATCGCCACTCTCTTGATTTCGAATCAATAATACACGTCCATCTTCTGTACCCGCCGCCAGCAGAGCAACTTCGCTAGACCATCCGAGACTGGTGACTGTGCCAGGCAGACTGACGCGTGCAATTCTCTGATTCACTTCTGATTGAAATTCAGAATTGCAGTCCCAGACCTCGATCCCGGAGTCCTGAGCAATGAACAACTGCTTGGCAGAATCCCTCCAGCAGAGAGCCGTTACCGCATGCCCCGTCCTGAGCTGGCCAATCTTGTCACCACTGTTGGAATCCAGAATTACGACACCTTCGATGCCACCGACAGCCAATTCAGGACTGTCCTTTGAGTGACTTAGACAAGTGACTTCATTGACCCCTTCCGGTTTGACAGATACAGAGAAAAACATCTCTCCATCCATATTCTGGGCAGCAACAATATCTTGCCACGCACGCATGATCAGCGTTGGTTCCTGGTTTGCGGTAAGTAACACAGGTACATCTGCATCCCCGGAAATATCCTTCGGTGCCTTGAAGTTTTTGAAAGAGAGGCCGAGAACGCCAAGCACAAGAATTGCAACAGCAACGAACAAAATGGGTCGCCGAGTCAATCCGCCTTGATTCTCTCCATCCGGTAATTGTGCTGAAACGAGATTTACGTGCGACCCGCCGCCCAACCCGGAGATGGCCCTGAAATCATTGCACATGTCTCGAGCTGCGATGTAGCGAGCTTCAGCGTCTGGATCACATGCCTTTCCCAATATCTGCCGGAGCTTCTCTGACTGCTGTGACTCTACCGGCAGTTTCAAATCTCCCTGAACAAACTCCTCGAAACGGTAAATACTTGCTCCCGTGGCAAGCAGAAAAAGTGTTTTCGCAAGTGCATAAAGGTCAGCCGAATGGTCACATCGACGCTCTGGAGGAAGAAACTCAAGGGTTCCACGTTCCGTGGGAAAGTGATCTGTTCGAGTCATCAACCCGATATCACTGAGCATCCACTCACCATCAATAGCAATGACATTTGCCGGCTTAACATCACAGTGAGTCAGCCCGGTCTCATGCAAATCCTCGAGAATCCCCAGCAGGTGAGTACCAAGCTGTGCGATCTCGTCACAAGTCAGTGGCGGCTGATTTTTATAACACCATGCCAGAGTCTTGGGCTCATAGCGATCAATCGCCCTGATTGCCGCACCGCCTTTTACATCATCCGCCAGAGGCATGACGTAGTAATATCCGGAGTCCGTTTTCCCGACCTCTTTGATGGGCACCAAACCGACAAGCAATTTCACTTGCTCGGTGTAACGCCGCACACCTTCAATCTCCAGCGAACAATGTTCGGCCAGAACTTTGACTGCATGGTAATCTTCGGTGACCACGTTGCGTGACAGCCAAACTTCCCCAAATCCTCCACGCCCGACACACCGCAGCAATTGATAATTTGGAACACTGGCATGTGGATTCACCGAAGAAAATCCAAGATGGCCCGTAGGGGAATTTTCAGTGCTGCTGCCCTGCGGCACGTTGGTCTTTTCCGAATCCCGCACCTGGCTGAACTCTGCATTCGCTGCACCACCATGAATGGCAGTTTTAATTTGTTCCAGCTTAAGAAATTCCTGCTCGATTTCAGGCATCAAGTCTTGATGCTCTGACAACACCGCTTCACGAAATCCTGATTCTTTGTGTTTACCCGCTAAAAAGATGCCGAGAATGACCTCTTTCGCTTGCTCTCTTCTTGATGGCTGATCATTTCCCATAAAAAACACTTCGTTTCACGAAAAGAAGTTTGATTGTGAGCCAAGCTGATCTCGCAGCATTTCTTTTCCGCGGGCAACCCGCATATAGACTGCACTCTCTTTAAGATTCAGCTGCTCCGCAACGGCGACCGCGCTCATGTTCTTAACGTAAATCAGAGACAGAACCTCACGATATTTTTCTGGCAACATCTCAATCGCGTCCCGAACATGATTAATCCCTTCCTCCGCTGCCACCTGTGAGCTCGGACTGTCTTGTCGATCAACCACGAGTTCAGAAAGCAGCATCGCCGACGAATCACCACCCTGAGCAAATTGAAGATTGCCCCCACTGCCTTTTGGACCCAAGTGACGCCGCATCGCATCTTTCAACACATTTTGGGCAATCGTAGCAAGCCAAGCAAAGAAGAGTTTGTGATCATCCGGGTTGAAACTATGGATGTGTCGCGAAGCGCGGTAACACGCCTCCTGCACAAGATCATCCGCATCCAACCGACGTCGCAGTGGTCCAGGAATCTGGAAAGACATCAAACGTTCCAGCCGGTCGCGGTTCATGAACAAAACTGCCGTGAGAGCATCGCTGTCTCCACCAACCGCATGTTCAATCAAAGAGTTCAGCGATCCGTCATCAGCCATGGATTATTCACTTCTCAACAAAGGTCATCGTCTTGAATCACAGCTCAGAGAATGGGAATTTTAACGAATCACATCGGCTCATGGAGCCACCACTTTCAAACTCGCAAAGCGGCGCCACATGGAACACCCGCATCCAAGGCCCGCCGCACCGCAGACTCGAGTCGCCCATCCGCAAATCGCTTAAAAACGTGCGTTTTTAGCAGGAAAACAAATCCGCAATCTTTTGTGAGGGAACCCGGCTGACTCTCGTTGAATGAGATGTACCACGAATCTCCTCCCAATTCAGGAATCACCTCATGTTCAGCCCACAATTTCACACAAGGAAGTTTACCAAGAGATGCCTTACACTTGCTGCCTACCTGATCCCGTGCATTGCAATGTCATCGATGCTGTCGGGCAACGCAAACGCACAAGCAGCGTACTGGCAGGTAAGTGGTCGTATCGAGGACCCAAATGGCTGCCCTTTCGCGTTCCATCCGTTGCGTGTGCGCAGCCGACTCGCAAGCAATTTAGGGATTGGCTTCGGCGACGACACTCTCATGATCGAAAATTTCTGGAGTGCGCCTTGGGGAAGTCCAGCAGGCGTCTTTTGGACAGATGAAAATGGCTTTTTCAGAGTAACGAAGAGCCTGCCATTTTCGAGTCCACTCAAAACGCGAGATATTTCAATCCAGCTTCAAGGAAGTTTCTACCAGTGGATACGAGTTGCTGTGTTTGATGACATCAACATCAATGATCGCACAAGTGTCAACGGAAACATATGGCAGTTTGACCTTGGTACCTTTCAGACTGGGGCGGTCCGTGCAGATCAAACGAACTGTCCACCGGCAGAAGATCCCCTGGATACCATTCGCTACGACCCAGACCATGCTACTCGAGGAATCGCGAATGAAAGTGAAACTGGCACTGAACATGATGAACCAACCCCTCGCGAAGTTCCTTACGGATTCTTTGGCAATATCGATCTTGAGATCGTCAGTACTTTGGTTGTGAATCGCAGCAGTCAGGACCCGGACAGGGGAATCACAACGTCCTTCGTTACCATCCGCAATAATGGAACAACACCGTACGACAGGAACGTGAGTACCGCGTTGCTCAGACTGACGCTGCCTCACTTACCAGCGGATCAAATAGGTTCCTGGGAAATAGACATTCCTTCCCTGGATCCCGGTGAGGAAAAAAAAGTCACAATGTACTACGGAAACTTTCAGACAGACCAACCTGAGAACAGCCCTTGGGATGCCTACGTTATCATCTACCACGCCGACGCCACCGGAGTGGTGTTCGAGTCTGACGAAAGTAACAACTGGCAGACGGGATCGTACACGCCTGCGACTGAAACCTACGAAGAATGATCTAATTAGATTGCATAGCATGGCGGACTCGACTGGCCGAAAGATACCTTCGCCAGACGCATCAGAAGGACATGTCAGATAGCAAGTAAACTTCAGAAAATCAGATACTCCCTTCCTTTCATCTCGACGAAGCAGCTCGCATCATTACCGATGTGGCCTGCTTTTTCGCAATGACAGATGCCTTTCCGAACACCGGTTCAACAGGCAAACTCGTTTGCCACGCTGCCAAAGGAATTCGCACCGCCCGACGACAATGAACCCGTGCGTAAAAACATCGAACGAGCATCCCTTCAATGAAAACTGAAGTTGCGATCACAAATCAGATCGATTTCTGAATCGACGTTGAGCTTGAATCGAATGTCGTCGCATAAAAAACCTCGCCAAACCGCGCAGCAGTGATCAAACCGATGTACTGAGACCAGATTGGTGTAGAGTCAGATGATGTCTGGACGAACGAAGCATCGCGCCAATACAACCGAACCAATCCTCCGAGACGTTGAGTCGATTCGATCTCGGCATTGATGTCAGGCAGATGATTCATCGGCTCGCTCAGATCGTTACCTGGACCCTGATGCCTTCGTCCGATGTAATCAAGTACGAGACCCAGTACCTCTTTTGAAATCAATTGACCCAACTGGCAAGAATGACCAGCATCCATTGCAGACTGCGTCTCAGTGGCGTCTCAGTGGCATCTCAGTGGC
>JAPKCI010000434.1 GCA_028823035.1 Rubripirellula sp. | reverse complement strand
CTCATCGAGCGCTGGCCGACGCTGAGCAAGGCCGTCCAGCAGCAGATCATGCTGCGGGTCGGTTAGTTGCTGATCTTGCAGTTGGGAAGTGCCTTCTGGAGTTCGGCAATGCCCGCCTCAGTCACCTTGGTTCCAATGAGAGTCAACGAAAACAGCTTTTTGGTTCCCTGCAAATGCACCAGACTTGCATCGGTGATTTTGGTGCCCGACAGGACGAGACGCTTGAGATTTTTCACTCCGGGTAAGAATTTAAGGCCTGTGTCCGTGATTTTCGTGCCTCGTAGGTCGAGGTATTCCAGCGTAGTAGACGCCTGTAGGTGCCGAAGACCCGTGTCCCCGACGAAAGTGTCCAGAAGTGTGAGTTGCTTGAGGCTCGGTAATCCCTGTAGGTGAATCATGCCAGCATCCGTGATGTTGCCTCGGTTGTTCATAAGGTCCAGTTTTTCAAGGTTTATGAGTCCTTGAAGATGTCTCAGATCATCGTCTTTGATTCTGGTGGATCCGAGGTTTAATTCTGTCAGGTTTTTTAACCCCTTTACGTGTTCCAGGCCAGCACCAGTCAACGGACTGATCAAAAAACTCAGCACAGTTAGGTGTTTGAGACTCTGTAAATCCGTGAGGTCAGCCGCGACAAACTGTTGAGTCTTGAAGAAGCTGACTTCAATGGCATGTCCACGGGTATCCTTTTTCACCGTGGCACCAAGTTTCTCCAAGGCGCTGATCACTTCCTGCTCGTTTTTATCGATCGGTTTGGGAGTGGTCAGTTGTTTGACGTATTGACGATCTGCTTCACTTAACTTGGCCAGCGGAACGGAGATTTGCTTCTTGTCAGCACGCTGCAACACCACCTGGCCATCGCTGACGCGGACAAAGGTGGCTTCAATGCTGAATTGCCCCGTGGCATCCTTCCAGGTGCGTGGGGCGGGTTTGGCAGCGTTTTGGGCTGGTAGTTCAAGACCAGCAAATAGCACAACCGATAGCAGGCAGGCAATGACTTTCTTCATGACGTTTCCCCCAGGTCGTTGAGCCTCTCTTGTACACACAGCCCCGATCTTCGCCCCCAGGGGCGGCGTCTGCAAGGCTTTGGGCAGGAAACCCATCGCCATCCACGAGGAAGTCCCCGACGGCTGTTCCAAGCGATCACAAGGTGATCAAGCCGGATCGATTGGAAATGCAATAGCGATCGCTTGACCAGCAGGTAATTGAAGACGTGAAGTACCGACACGTGTCAGCCGGTACGATGGGTCAGTGTGGTGGCATGCACGGCCAGCGGTAGTGAAAATGCTGGAGCTGTTTTCAAGCCCTCGCTCGTCCAACCAGTCACATGGCCGGTGGGGGTACCGCAGAAATCAGCACTTGATCGTTTTGCGTTGTTTGTCAACACGACTAGCGGTTTCCACCTTCTTGATGTATTCCACCTTCTTGACGTATTTCACGGCCAATGGCACTTTGCAGGCGGTCTCACACACGTCCTCAGCGACCGTCCATTGGTGGTTCGATCAAAAATGAAGTCAGCTGACCGAACGTGATTCATGTGCTCGGCCCGTCGACGCACGATGCCACCTTCCGAAGTACCAGGGCGTCGACGTTTTGTCTTCTGTTCAGGCGATTTGAGATCTTCTCGGCAATGAATCCGATAGATGCGTTTTTCGTTCACCTGCCATCCATATGCTGAAGCAACGCGGGTGATGATCGCGTCGGAATTGTTCTTTTCTGAGTCCTCCCTGCGAGTAGATTGTTCGGCCGAATCCCTCACTTCAAATCACCAGAGAGGCTTTCATATCTCTCGCTGCTTGGGATTTTCCAGCAATGCATGGCACGGTTGGTCGACAACTCTTCCAAGCGGATTTCCTGTTCGTCACCTCAGAGTCAGGTTGTTTTTCCTTGCCAATGTTCGTCGTCGGACTTGTTTTGCAAGGATGCTTTGGGCTTTTCTCAATAGCGGCAGATGTTTCCTCAAAGGATCTCTGTCTGCGTGTCGGAATCGGCAGGCTCCTGTGGAATTGCATGCTCCCAGTTGACTTTGTCTTCGTGATCATCCGAATGCAATGCGTGTAATTCTTCCCTGCTGAGTGACTCAAGCCACGTGGTTGAAAACTTGCCTTCGTGTTTGACGCTGCCCAAGTGTTCGATCATTGTGGGCCTGTCCGGGTAGCGTTTGCCGAGTGTCCACCAGCTTTTGCGAGTCGGGTATTTACCGCCTGCGTTTTCTGTGGACGCGTCAAGTGCCTCTTGAAAACCAACTTGCTTGATACGTGACTTTGAGATGCGATCGGTTGGCGCATTTGCTGCAGCTGTTGCGAGAACAGCAGTTCGAATCGCTGTGCTGTACCCGTACCACACTCTGTATCGATTCGGGCCGATAGGTACTCTGATCTTCGGGTGTTTTCGCAGCCGACTGTTGATCGTCAGGTTGATTGCGTATTCACTGAAGACTTCTGCATCGAGGTCGGCTTGTAGTCGCGAGACCGCGATGTCCTGTCTGTTTTGGATCAAGATGTCGATGACGAGGCGACATGTTTCGTCATCTTCCGGCGTCTCATCTGTGAATGATTGGCCAGGGTGAGTTTGTTTTTGCTGGCGGGTGTCACTGGTTTCGACGTCCTGCGCAACCTCGTGAGAGTTTTGTGCATGGGTGATTCTTATGAATCCGGCAGTATTCAGCACGACGCAAAAAAAGATTGCTCCAGATTGCACTAAGAACAACGCCAGTCGTTTTGAGCTGGCTTTTGGGCTGGCTTTTGGCCGCTGAATTTTGGCGTTCATAGGGCTGCAGGTGGCATTTCAGGCAAGGGCCAAATCAGGGTGAGTGCATGGAGAAATGTGAAGGTGTCATGTTCAAGTACCTTTTTAGCATCTGCCGGTCGATGGTTTGGCAAACAGAGTCCTGCGAAAGCGTTAATAATCTAAAAAAAAACGAGTAAAACCAAAAGTTGCTTTTGGGAACATGAGTGTGTTCCACGACATGCTGGTTGTTCAAGGGGATTTATACGTACTACTTATGATCTGCTGATTTTTAATTCGATGCAGCAGAGTAGTGGGCAGCGAAAACGAAGAGTTGGTCAAGGCTGTCGAGACTGAGCTTTTGCCTCACTGAATTGCAATGGCTTCGCACAGTGGTGCAGCTTTGCCAAGGATCTCGGCAGTTCGGTTGATCCCCACCCCTGTACCCAGCACATCGATCACTGTTCGTTCTGTGCCGGTGAGATCACCGAATTCCGACGGGAATATCCAACTGTGTGCAACGAATTCGACCTGAGAGGTGGATGTGCGGTGAATGGTTGAGAATTGAAAAATATCGTAATCAACAGATTTGTATCGCCATCGAAGTTCGATCTCGACGAAATCGACTCGATTCGGAATCCGCATTGGAATTTCTCTTAGCAATGGATGCTGCTCTGGGAAACCGCCGTGCTGTCCGTCACGACATTCTGGAGTTTTCAGCGCGAGTTCTCACGCCGCACCGGCCGCAACGTACTCAATTCCATCCAATTGATTGATCTGCCTGACCCCGGAACGAAGATGGGGCCATGGAAACCAAAGCACGCACGCAGAAGACATATGACCACCGCGTGGGGTCAAAAAACTCAGCTGACGTCGAAACACCGCTGAGAACGAGGTTTCCTCGGCGTACAGGTCACGCAT
>JAPKCI010000133.1 GCA_028823035.1 Rubripirellula sp. | reverse complement strand
CAGAGCCAAAGGCAGACATCGCAGCGCTTCGTGACAGAAGGATCATTGCCTTGATGGGCATGTGGAACCTGGCCGGTGAGCCGGCCTATCTGGCCGAAGCGGTTAAAGAGGCGAAGGCGGCGCTCGCGATGACGTTGCCGCCCGGCGCGGACGTTATCGCGCGGTTTTGTCTGGCGAAGGACACGCTTCGCACGAGTGAGCCGGTGAAAATGGAGGCTGTTGTGTCCGCTTTCGTCGCGGACTGCGGCGGAGCCGAAGCACCTGCGTCGGCCGTGGCAGCGGCGGCCATTTTAGCGCTGGACGCCAACGCACGCGATCTTCACGAGCGCACACGCGCCACATTGCTGGCCGATCCGGAGGGCGATGATCCGATGCTGTGGCCGGTTGCCGCCTTTCTGCGCGATCGGCTGCACACATACAGCCTGTTGAGGGCCAATTTAATCTCGCAGGGTAGACAACACGAACGCCAGATGTCGATCCGCGGGTACATCAGCAATCCCGGCGGGGAGCCAAGAACAGACCGCCTGCCGGAGATAGCGCTCAAGACCCTCGACGGCGGCACGCTGAGCCTCCCGCGGGATACCCACGGCAAACTGACGCTGCTGGTCTTTGTCGAGCCGTCTGCGGAACCCGAAGCGGAGTTTCCCATCGACATCGGGGAAGGTGAAGACAAGAGGCCACACCATAATTATCTCCAATTCGCGTGCGACCTGGCAGGCAAACACGTCAACAAAGACGTTACTACGATCGCAGCCTTTTTGTCCGAAGATGCCCAACGCATCAATGCCCTGATGAAAACAAGAGAACTGACCTGCCAGGCAGCCATCGTGCCAGGCGGCCTCGCGAACCCGATGGTGCGCCGACTGGGCGTGCTTTCGGCGGATCGTATTCCGAACATCTTCCTGCTCAGCCGGGACGGCTCCATCGCGTGGCACGCATCGGGACTGCCCTACGCAGATAGCGAGAAATTTGTAAACATGCTCGCCTCGAAAGTCCAGATCGAGACCTGTGAAATGGAGACGGCCTACGAGGCTCTGATGAAAGGCAATTTCAAGGAGGCGGCACGCGTCTTCGGCGGCCCCTATCTTCCCTGGGCCCCTGATCGTTTCGGCTGGCGAGGCCCGAGATACCACGGGCAGGCCCTAGCCTACATGGGCCTGAAGGACTGGGATGCCGCGCTCGAGTCGATCGAGAAGACGATCGACGCCCAGAAATTGCGCTACTTCCGGGGCCGAAGAGACAAGAACCCAGAGCAGTGGCGAAAAGAAGCCGCCACGGTGACGGTCAAAAACCCGGATGACACTTTGGTGGAACTATGGAACACCAAGGCCGAGATTCTCGACAAGCTTGGCCGCAAGGACGAGGCGGGCCAAATGCGTAAGCGCGCCGCAGAGCCAGGTAGACCAGATGTTCCGAGCCTATACAAATCGACCCACGAGAGATTAAAAGACTGGTTGAAGCAGCACAGAATGGAGAAACAAAAATGAAGAAACACGGCATCATCAAGAGTGCATGGATCATGACGATCCTGGCAATATCGACATCGGTCTTTGCCGCGGGGAAACCAGCGCCGGTCAGCCTGAGCCCCGAAGGGACGAAACTCGAAGCACATTACAGCAAGATGCTGGTTGATCTACAGAAAGAGATCACGCGTCTGGAACCCAAGGTGGACGAAAAGAAGAAGGCCGAATTCACTAAGCAGTTCGGCGCGCTTGGAAATGTCCCACCTGTTACCAAGATCGTCATGGGCAAGGAAGTCGCCGTGAAACACGGCCCGGGCAACCCTGCCTTTGCTGAAAAACAGAAAGAGGTCCTTACGGCGGCCAGAGTTGTCATGAAGGACATTGACGCTTTTCTAGGCGGCGAGAAAGAGCTGGCCATCATGGCCAAGTTCGCATTACTGACTCATGCCACTCCGAATCGTTTAGCCGAGTTTGCGCAACAGGGCGAAGCGGAAAAAGCGCTGATCGAAAAGCTCCTCAATGACGACAAGCTTGTTGTGCAGGTCATGACGCTGGGAGGCGCCAGCGGCGGAAATTACGGACAGGCGATGCGAAACTACACCGCCATCCAAAAAGCCACTGAACGTTCGCGCGAAGGTTTCTTTCAGGTTTGGGCTCTGGCTGCATCCCTTCAGTACACGAGCGAAACCTATGTCTATCCCGACGTTCCCGCGGCCGAGTCCTTGGTCAAGTACTACCTGAATTACCTGAAGGCATACGACGACGGCATCCTGGATCCCGTCTTTTCTGAATTGGGCGGTACAGGATGGAACTATCGCTTTGTATTTCCAGACTCCTACACGCTTGAAGATATCGAGTGGATTAGAAAGGTGTTGCGCAACTACCGGCCCGATCACACGCGCCTGGAATACAGATGGCGCTACTGCCGTATCGTTAGATCCGACATTCCCTATACCAACAGCGTCGACAGAAGCGGCATGCCCGCCGAGCTGAGTAATATTCAGAAGTACTTTCTCAAAGGCGGTATATGTGGCCCGCGCGCTTTTGTCGGGCAAATATCGGGATATGCTTTTGGGATACCTTCTCGTCGTGCTCCCTCCCCGGGTCATGGTGCCATGGCGCACTGGACTCCGGACGGATGGACGACGGTCCTGGGACCACACTTTTATTTCTGCAAAAACATCAATGGAATGCCCGCCATGGATTTTCTGTTGGAATCGCAGGCGCAACAAGATCCCAAGGGGTTCAAACAGGTGCTGATGTGTGAGTGGTTAGGGAAAGCACTGGCCGAAGATGCCCCGCGAAACTACGGATCAAGCGGTGGTTTCTGGCGAACGCTTGGTTTCTACAAACGACAGGCCATCGTCGAAGATCAGAAAATAGAAGACATCGGGACCACGGGTGAGGAACTCGCAGAATCCAATGTGAGTAGCGAGAAGGAAGAGATCGAGCAGTTAGAGATCCCTGAGAAGTTCCGCAAGATCACCGTGGCCGAGGATGGCACAATAACCATTCCCGTAGCGGCATGTAGATCACCGAAGAACGGTGAGAAGATAAGATTCATGGAAAGCATCGATGGCGGAATGCAAGTGCACTACGGTTTGCAAGGCCAACGCCCGGAGTTGCTCAGTTACACGGTAGATATTCCCAAGGCCGGCAAGTACGGATTTACTGCACATGTATGTACCGTGACGGTGGAACGACAATTCCTGCTTCGCGTCAACAGGAGAACTCTCGTGGATGTCGACATTCCCTACACCAAAGCCGACTGGATGGACACCGAACCCGTTGAACTCGAATTGAAAGAGGGACGAAACCGGATCTCATATACCCAGAAAGCCCCGAATAAAGGACTTAGTATCAAATACTTTAAGTTGAAGCCGATGGAGTAGTCGGGGCGACTGGCGATTGCTACAGCCTAACGAGCTATCCGCACCTCTATTTCAACGCGCTATCGCACATTCCTGGGAGTTCACTGCCGAAGATTTCGCCAATACGACCACCAATGAATGAGGATAACCGTTGACCGGTGCGGAAGGCTTCTCCGCTGGATTCTATGAATCCAGTCCGGAGATTCCAACATGACTACGAATAACCGTAGCCAAATCGGTCAACATCAATTTAACAATCAACAATCCGAGGAACTGAATCTTAAACGGAAGAAAAAGAAGAAACGGCGATCGCGTGAAGAACGCGGACTGCCACTTCCAGATAACCTGGCATCCTTGGCCAGGACGTACCTCGAAGTTCAGAAGAAACTCTGGCCTGAATTGGTTGGCAAGGAATTGCCTGCCAAGATCACAGACCAGGCAATTTCCGAAATGGCCGACACGTTTCGTACACATTTTCTGAGCCTTGAAGTTGAAGATTTTCAAGCAGTCAATCGCAACCCGGGTTGGGATGGGATAGCTTCCGCATACGTAAGATACAGTTGCGACCAAAGCAATCCGCGCAGTCTTGATCAGCAGCTGAAGTTGGCGTTAGGGAAAGCGAAGGAAACAAATATTTTATTCCCTGGGAGTGCGGTTTCGCCGATGCTGCCGTCACCGGTACCACTGATGAGCGAAACGGGAACGGACCGCGAACACCTGAAATCAATGGCCGAAGAGGCCAAACGAAAAACTGCCGAGTCGGACGGTCCCGATTCGGCAGAAATTACTTTAACCAGCGTGGAAGCTGGCTCGTTAGGCTCTAAAAGTCGGGGCAACCAGATTTGAACCAGCGATTCTCCTGCTTTCACGGCGATTACTGTTTTCGAGCCTTGCGTTTTGCTTCGAGAAGTCTTTCCGTGTAGGAGGGACCCTCCGCTTCAGGGGGAGTGTCGTTAGCTTGACTAGATTTGTCGGTCGATATACCTGTTGCACTAGCTGCATCGAAGGGTGATTCATTGTCCGAGATCTGAGTCGGTTCAAATCGAACACTTGTCCGTCTCCGTTGCAGTTCTTTGTCCAAGGATTCCTTGTTCTTTCTTAGCGCGTCAAGTCGGGCGGTGACGGTCGATTCTTTATCATCAGGCTTGCCACGTAGTTTCTTGAGGGCTGCACCAACCCAATCAAAATTAATGGCGACCCTCCGCACGAAAATGTCACCGAGGAACAAACAGCAGGCGGCCAGAACAAACCATGGCCAAGCGTCTCGAATACTCCTCGCCAGAGCGAGCCCGCCACGGAACGCGTTGTTCGATTCTGAATCCGAAGAGTCAGTCTCACCAAGTGGTCGTGTGACCAGGCCAGCCTCGCCTCCTGCGGGTGTCACGGAAGCGAGTTCTTTGATCAGAGCTTCGTTGGTTTCTCGAACGCGGAACTCTTCGCTGTAGGGAATGGTGATACCCGTGGTTAGCGGGGCCGTGTCGGGGCCAGGAATGACACTGACAAAATAGCTGCCAGTCTTTGTGGCAGGGAAACTCCCGACGTATCGGCCAGGTGCCGTTTGCCGCATATTTAGCGTGACTCCTTTTCGGTCCGGATCGAGTACCGAGCCGCTCATGTTCAAGAAGTTGAGAAAGGAGTCCTCTTTGCTCAGTGCATTCACAATGATTTGCACTTCCCCATCTCGAATCTGTGTCGCAATGGTGAATTTTCCCGTATCACCGGTCGGGCGCATCAGCCAGCGAACCAGTTGGCTGTAGAAAGCTTCGTAGCCGGCCCATTCGGTCCAGTTGGATGCCCAGCGGGCGCCAGCATCGGTCGTCAACACCGCGGTCCGCCCCAGACCATAAGTCCAAACTGCGAGAATCGTCGCGTTCTCGGGGGAATCAGGCTTGGGTGACTGAATCAGGACTTGAGCCAGCGGACTATCTTTAATCTGTGTCAAGACAAAGCCGCGGGTCGATGGTAAGACGCGGTCGATGCCGTCAAGCATGGCATGGGGAAAAATGACCTCAGGAACGGTACCGCCGTCCGGTTCGTAAACCAGAGGACGCGAAACCCGCCTAGCCTCTCTTTGGAAAATTCGTGGCAACGCCTTGCCGTTGGTGACGGCGTAATACTTGCCCCCTGTCTGTGAAGCAATGTCCTGAAGACGCTGGCTGCCCGCGAGGCCATGCGAGGCGACTGCCACGGTACTGATGGTGATGTTGTTTTGGATAAATGCATTGATGGTGGCATTGCTGGCATCGCTGGGATCGCCGTCACTGACGATCAGACAGTGTTTCACTGCAGCAGGTGTGCGGCTCAAGCCTGCCACCGCCATCTTCATGGCAGGATCGAATTGGGGCATGTCTCCGGGCGTCATGCGGTTAATGGCCGCCAACATCGCCCTGCGGTTGGGGCCAACTTCGAGCATGCCGGTGTTTCCCCCCCAAAGCCATGAATCACCGTTTCGGGTCCAGTGAAGCACTCCTCCATAATCGCTCGGTCCCAACTGTTCGATAGCGGCCTTTGCGATCACCTTTTGCCAGTAATTACCTTCTGCCATCTCGCTTGCGTGCATGATCAATGCAAGCGCACCGACGGCCTGGATTTTTGTGTTCTTGATCTTGAAATCGACAGGCATCGCCTTCTCAAGTGCTGTTCCTGTCCAGCCACCTGCTCCGAATGCTTCGGGCCCACCAATCATCAGCAGACCGGCTCCTAATTGACGGGTGTTGCTGACCAGCATGTCAATTTGAGCGTCAGAGAACGATGTGATCTTGTCGGAACTTTCACCTGAGACACGGGCGACACCGGCCAGAATGACTGCGTCATAAGGCTGAAGTTCCGCGACCGTTCCGAACAACGCGTCGCTCTGCATGATATCGACTTCGATGTTGTTGTCCCGCAGTACCTCAGCTAGCAAGTCAAAGTCTCCTGAACGTTTCGCGTCTTGGATCAACAGGACACGCCCCTGACCGCGTACATAGGTGTACGCAGTTGCGATGTTATTTTGGGTCAGTCCATCAGCCGATTTGCTGTCAGGAACGAATTCAGCATGATAGATGTAACTTTCTGGTTGATCGATCTCATGCCGTAGGGAAATTACGTTCTTGCCTGGATCCAGAGTGATGTCTTCCTCAAGCAGTAATTGGGTTTCGTTGCGGACTTTCTGAGTCACTCGCAGCTTTCCCTTTGATGGCTTGTCGCTTCCGTTAATGGCGTAATTGTTGATGACAACACGTGCTTCGAATGGTTGCCCTTTGCGAATATTGTTCGGCAGGTCGATTTTCTCGACCAGCACCTCATTTTCTGCACTGAGCATGACTGGTACGACATCAATCCCGATGCCAGAGTTAGCAACACGCGCCGCTAGTTTCCTGGCCTGCCCCAGATTCTCATTGCCATCCGTGACGATTACGATCCGGCGAGCAGTGTCTTCAGGCATGGAAGCCTGAGCGAGGTTCAAGGCAGATTCAAGGTTGGTGGCATCGGCTCGACCTCGCAAGCTTTCGATGCGAGTCAGTTCCGGGATGTCGTCATCAAAGGGGGGGATTTCGATTGCAGCGTCACGACCAAATACGACAATACCGGCACGGTCTTCTCTGGCACTTTCCCGATGTTGTTTGACATTCTTAATCACGTATTGAAGCATCTCTGTACGTTGTGTCAGAGGAATGCTCTCTGATTGATCCAACACGTACATCACGGTGACCCGGTCGTTGACCCAAACCAGTTGGATACCTGCAACGGCGAAGACGATAGCAGTCCATACTACTGTCCGAAACAACATGGCAAAGGCCCGCCGAACTTTTCCCAATGCCCCCAATGACTCGAAACCAATCCACCACAGAAACGGTAACGCTATCAACAGCCAGAGATAGCCGGGATGATCGAATCCTAAATGAAAAGGAATCATGTTTCAGGCCGTGATGGGGTGTCTAGAAAGGTTGGGTTGCCATGATTGATCGCTGACGGACGACGATAGACGATAGAGACTATCAACACAGTAATCATCCCGACGCAACCGAACAGAAAAATGCCAATGGTAAATTTCAGCATAGGTAATGATATCGCGCCGGCGTCAGGGTCTGGCGAAAAAATGATGGCCAAAACACTCACCGCGTTGTTGCCAAAGTGAGCCAATATCGCCGGGAACAGTGAACCACTCTGCCAAGTCAGCCAGCCAAGAAATAGTCCCAGCGGGATGACTGCGATCACATGAATCGGATCCATGTGAAACGCAGCGAATGCGATTGATGAAAACAGGATTCCGAGGAAGGGCGGGAAAACTCGCGTCATGCGAGTTTGTACGTATCCTCGGAATAGCAATTCTTCGCACAAAGCCGGAGTTACCCCGATCATCAGGATCAGTTGGATCGTGAATCCCGTTTGACCCTGCCGCCGAAAAATATCGGACATTTCCTTGAGACTTGCGCTTTCCTCGAGGAAGAGACTGACAACCACCCCCGAAATGACTCCGACCAGAGGAGCTGCCAGAGCAGCTGCGAACCAAGCCCAGATCGGCCAGTAGCCGCGGACCAGCGCAAGTCGTTGCAATGTTGGGGTCGGCGACAGGTAAGCTGCAATCAGGCACGGCAATACCAGTGCGAGTTGTGGCGTAACGATCAGCAGTAATAAACCTGTCGGTGATTGGGTCACGGCACGCAAGTTCTCTGGATTGCTCAGCATTTTGGCTGAAACGCTGCCATGCACGTACGCTGTTGCGACCACTGCCATCACACCGCTGGCGACGACGAAGCAAAGCAATGAGATCCCAATGACTGCGAAGGTTGTCCACCAACGAGCCCGTGTCTGCGGGATGATCGGTGAGGATTCGGTCAGTTGACGACTGGATCTATCCACAACGGCTGGTTCGCCGAGTTCTGACACGCCGATATCGCCATCCGGAGCGGACGGGGACGTGTAAGGTGATGCAGGTTCAATGGGATCCATGGTTGCCGCGCTGAATGCATACCGAGAGCGAAAAGCACTACCAGTGTACGCATTCCATGCCAGATCGTCGCCTGAACATTCGAGGGAATCACCCCCTGATTTGAAAAGAACCAAGCTAAATCAGCCCAGTGGTCTCCTCCAGTCCAAACATCACGTTCAGATTCTGGATTGCGGCGCCGCTGGCACCTTTGCCCAGATTGTCGATCGCGCAAACCAAGATGACTCTCGAGTCAGAGGCTCTGGCTGTCATTTGGACATAATTGGTCCCGGCCACATGCTTGGTGGCTGGCAGGTGGTCAACAGGCTGGATGAAAGCGGAGTCCGCAAATCTGTCCTGCCAGCATGCCATGATGTCCTCTACACTTCCCGACTTTGGGCGGACATAAATGGTCGACAGAATTCCGCGATCCATCGGAGTCAGGTGTGGAGTGAACAGGCTTTTGATCGATTTTCCAGAAACCCGAAACACAATATCGTCAATCTCCGGTTGATGACGATGGCAACCCACTGAGTACGCACTGATGGTCTCGTTCGTCTCGCAATAGAGTGTTCCCAGCTTGGCACTGCGTCCTGCACCACTGACTCCACTTTTACTGTCGATGATGATGTCGTCTGTCTCAATGAGTTCCGCTTGCAGAAGTGGGGCCAGCGGAAGGATCGCTGAGGTGGAATAGCAACCCGGGTTCGCAACAATGTCCGCGTTGCGAATGTCATCCGCAAAGAACTCGGGCATCCCATAGGCGGTTGCACCAATACGTTCGGGCCAAGGATGTTGAACGTCATACCACTGGTGGTAGATGTCAACGTCGGACAAGCGAAAATCGGCGCTGAAGTCGATCACACGTACCCCGTGCTGTACCAACTGTTGCACGGTCGCAGCTGAAGCACCGTGCGGCAGACAGCACATCGCGACATCACAGTGTTCCGCAAAACGCTCAGGCGAAAATGATTCAATCGTGACGTCACAGCGTCCAGAAAGTGATGGGTGAACCGCTGATAGTGCTTCCCCGGCATGGGTTCGACTGGTCGCCGCAACAACGGTCGCTCCCGAATGGGATTGCAACAGGCGCGCAACTTCCAGAGCCGTATAGCCAGTCGCTCCAATGATTCCTACTCGGATGTTTTTCATGTTCTTTCTAATTGCTGGTCATCTAAAGAATGTCCTGATCGGCTGATTCATGCTCTTCGTAACTCAGATCATACATGTCGCGAATCAATTGTTTGCCACATTCCCGCTGTTCAACCTTGCGTCTGGCAAATTTACGCCCTTGTGTATTGATCATGACATCGGTCGGTAGCAGGGAAGCCTGCCAAAATAAACGGGGATAATTGACATGGATGGGGACGTTGGACGTCACGAAATCGTACATCATGCTGCAAACACCGAGGACTTTACCGGTAAAATACTGGTGTTGATGGCCGTCTTGGAGTCGTCACCCTTGAAACATCCCAGAAACTGCATGTCGGTGGCGATTTTGGATGCCCCATCGTGGATGTTGATTTTGCCATCAGTATTTTCCAGCTCACTGTTGCACGTTCCCGCACCCAAATTGATCCAGCTGCCCAGATAGCTGTGACCCAGAAATCTGTGGCCCGAGTGATTATGTTGCACCACAAGGGAGTCGATCCGCGACTGGCCGGCCATCACGTGTTGCCAGCCGATCGGTTGTTGGTTTTTCGCGACCACAGCCTCGGCTTTCCAGACCAGAAAAGTCGCGAAACATCATGGCAGATCAGCCAAGAGTGGCTGCAGAGTGATGTGGGCGATGATGTCTCGTTCCCTTCTGCAATACCGTCCGTTCTGCGTCCCTCGACAGAGTAACGTGGAATTGTTTGCGGTCAGATTGGACTTCGCGATTGCTAGCATTGTTGGATTTAGTCCCTGTCATCTCTGTCGTGCCTGTCATCTCTGTCGTGCCTGTCATCTCTGTCGTGCCTGTTCAAGGACCCCCGTTCGGAACAGGAAAACCCGAACCGATCTTGTCTGATCGTCTGGTTCGCACTAGCTTCCACAACGGTGTTTTACGCAAGAGGATGGGTTTTAATGATTATTGTTGCGCGCAGGTTGGGTCAGCTTGGTAACCGTTTGATTCTGGCATCACATTTAATGGCTGCCGCCCGCGAATATGGATTGGAATTTGCGAATCCCAGCTTCGTCGAATACGCACATTTGTTTCCGTCGACGGCGCGGGATCTGTGGTGTCGCTTTCCGCAGGACCCATCGCTCTCGCATGAGCCGACAAGGCGTCGACGAGAATTAACTGCAAAAGCGGTTTATGGTGTTGCGAAGGGTTTGTGGACATGTGGGCTGCGGAAGCATCCTTTCCATGTGATTCGAATCAGCCTTGAGCAATCCTGCGACCTTGAGGGAGATGAGTTTTTGGCAGCCGCCTATGGAGATCAGCATGTGCTGGCGATGGGATGGTTGTTTCGTGGGCCAAGGCTGGTCGAAAAGCATGCCGATGCGATTCGACAGTACTTTCAGATAGCGGAGCCGCACCAGCAGGCGGTCGATGCCGTGGTCAATAAAATTCGAGCAGAATCAGACTTGGTTGTTGGTGTCCATATCCGCCACGGAGACTACGCGACGTTCGAAAACGGAATCCACTACTATTCGACCTCGCAATACGCATCCATGATGCACCAGATCGTAGAGCAGTTGCCTGGGAAACGTGTTGCTTTTCTTGTGTGCAGCAACTCGCCTTTTGAACGGCGGGCATTCGGTAACTTGCAGGTCTACTCCGGGCCGGGCCATATGGTCGAAGATATGTATGCATTGGCGGCAACCGATTGCATTATCGGGCCACCAAGTACCTATACCAGTTGGGCTTCGTTTTATGGTCGAAAACCACTTGCAGTAATTCGAAATGCCGAGGATCAAATGAATGTTGCGGAGCTGTTGGAACTTAGTGCCCGGAACGTAGCCTGACCTGTCATCAGAAGTGTAGAGAGCTGTATTGCCATTACAAAAATCGGAACTTGAAGCCTGCGTGTCGGGTAAAGCAGCAGGTCTCTATCTGGTCGGGGCTGGTGTCGTAGGTCGCGCCATTCTTCAATCGCACATCGACTCTGGAATCTCGGTGTGGCTTGCTGATCAGAACGAGCAAGCCCTTCGCAATGCAGTTCAGGGAATCACATGGTCTTCTGACAAATGGGAAGTATCCGAGGTCAGGAAACTGGGAGGGACACTTCCAGCGATCGAGCTAAATTGTCTCGCTGACAAGCAGCGGTGTCGACGCACGATGGTGATTGAGTCCATTTTAGAAAAACTCGATCTCAAGCAATCGTTCTACGCTGAAGCTGAACGCATTTTTGGTGATGATGCTCTGCTGTGTACAAACACCTCGACGCTGCCTGTCAGTCGTATCGCCGAGCCGCTGGATCATCCTGAGCGTTTTAGTGGCATGCATTTTTTCATGCCCGTCGGGGATCGACGAGCAGTGGAATTGATTGCGGGTGAAAGAACGCAGTCAGCAACGACTCAGGCGTGCATCAGCCATGTTCAACGTCTTGGGAAAGAACCTCTGGTGGTAGGAGATAGTCCCGGCTTTGTTGTTAATCGCTTGCTTTCGCCCTATCTGAATGAAGCGATGTTGATGCTCTGTCGAGGCATCTCAGCAGAGCGAATTGAGAAAGCGGCATTGCGATACGGGATGCCGATGTCTCCATTGGAGTTGATTGACTGGATTGGCATGTCCACCATGTTTGATGCTGGCCGAGCCTTTTTGCAGGCTTTTTCAGACCGTATTGATCCTGCACCGATGCTGGTGGCAATGATCAAGAACAAGCGTTTGGGCAGAGCCGTTTCAAAAGGCATGTATGACTATCAGAATGGCCAGCGATCGTCGGAATTGTCACCTCAGACGGTCGAGTTCAGCGAGCAATACTGTCGTCAGCAAATTGAGTTTGGCGACAGTCAATTGCTGGAAATCATGACGATACCAATGTGGATCGAGGCTGCCCTGGCTCTTCGTTCCGGTGTGATCGATTCCCATGAACAGTTTGATCTTGCGATGCAGGGCGGGCTTGGTTTTGACTCAAGCAGGCCATGGCATTCTTTTTTCGATTCGATGGGCAACTCAGCGATTCTCGCAGCCATCGAGGAATGGTCGGCGTTGACGAAATCGATGAATGCTCCAGCAGAACTCTGTCAGCTGTTGGCAAAAAATGCCCCCACCGACGCGATGGTTGCGTACGGTGGTGGATCAACGCGATGAACGAATGGTAAGCCTTGCGTTACAGATCAGGCAGTGCAGCAACCTTCGTCTCGGGGTCATCCGAGGCACTATCGCTTCGGTCCCAGAACAGCAACGCGAACGCCACCATGACTCCCAAGGCAAACAACGCCGGTGCATACCAAAGTCGAGACCAATCAACCACATTGTCTGATGTGCATTGGCCCATCCACCAGCCAAATGCCTGAGCACCGATTCCGAGTCCAAATCCCTGAGTCAGCATTACGATCAGTGATTGAGCCTGACCTCGCACCTCGGGCTGGGCCTTCTTGTCGGTGTAGATCATCCCGGTCACAAAGAAGAAGTCGTAACAAATTCCATGCAGCAGGATGCCAATGAAGATGGGGGTGGTCATCAGGGGGCCATCTTGACCAAAAGCAAAGCCCCAAAGCGCGTACCGAATTACCCATGCCAACATACCAATGATTAGCATTTTCTTGACGCCCAGTCGGGCAAAGCAGAGTGGCATGATCAGCATGAATAAAATTTCGCTCATTTGACCAGTGCTCATGGCGCCCGTGGTGGAACCAAATAGCTGCACGCCCATGTCATCAACAAAGCCATATCCTTTCGCGTAGTAACCGGCCAACGGGATGCACACCAAGAAGGAAGCAACTGCGAAGACAAAGAATGCTTTGTCTTTCAGTAAAGCCCATGCATCGATACCAAAGACCTTGGATATCGAAATGGGTTCACCTTTCGCGGGTGGTGTTGTTTTGGGAAGCGTCAGGCAATACACACCCAGAATTGCAGACGCGATTGCTGCAGCATGGAAAATGTGAGGTGAATTATCTGAGTATTGGATAGTACTCATCACAGTGTCGAAAGCTTGCTGTGCCGCGCTGATCGCGGTCTCGTCGCTTCCAGCGGCTGCTTTCGCTGTCGTAAGTTCCGCAGTCGCTTTGCTGATGGTTTCACTCTCGCCATTGAACAGGCGGCAACCCCACATGACCCAGTTCCCCGCAATCCAGCCAATGGTTCCAAGTACGCGGACGGCAGGAAAGTCCTTTTCGCTGTTGGCAAGGTGTTTGAACGAAAGACTTGCCGTGAGTCCCAGCGTCGGCATGAAGCAAAGCATGTAAGCCAGCAGGCACAGAATCATTGGTTGCGTGAATTGGCTCAGAAAACTATCAGGTGCACCCGCACTGGCAAGAGTGGGGGCGATCCAAAGCAGAGCGGCGCCAGCTATGTTGAGGATCGCCAGCACACGCTCCGTGTTCATCAAACGATCGCAAATCAGTCCGAGTGTCAGCGGGGCAAGGATCGCGGCGATCGGTGCGACCGTGTAAGCAGCAGCATCAAAGGAACCGCCAAGGCCAAGCTCTGTCATACCCGCTTCCTTCAGGAAGCCATACATCGCTACATACCAAGAGCCCCAGACAAAAAACTGGAGAAACATCATGATGCTGAGGCGGATCTTAACGGACATGGGATATTCCTTCAGGCAGTTTTGTTTTCTTGGTCACGGCAATGTCGGATGCCGCAATCTCGTGCTATCTGTTTTGCACACCGCGTTTTCTTGTGACAGAGCACGCAGCGTCAGGGGCAGATGCCGATGGTGTTGGGTTGTTCTCAAGGCCGGCGGTTGGTGATCACGAGCGGGTCGCGTGCTGATTCTTACGCATGAATCACCAGCCGACCTGTTCATTCCGGTAACTGTTGTGGCAGATTCTACTCCAGATTCTCCAGCACCTGTTGTGCCGGCACCGGTTCTATTTTTTTCAGGGGACTATCGTCTCTGGCAAAGAACATCAGGTGCTGCCAAGGCAGTTCGTTGTACTCACGGACCAGTTTGAAGCCGTTTGCACTGTATTCCTTCATGATCTGGTGTTTTGACATCTTGTGCAGAGGTTTGATCGGCACTTTGGGATCTTCCTCGCGATATTCAAGTAAAGCGACCACGCCCTTGGGCGTCAGTGATCTGCGAATTCCCCATAGCATTGACTCGGGGTGGGAAAACTCATGGTAGACATCGACCATCAGCACCAGATCGATCTTGCTGGCAGGAAGATTGGGGTCATCGACTTTTCCCAGAACGGGTTCAATGTTGTTCAGCTTGTATTTGCTAGATCGTTGGCGGAGTTTTTGCAACATTTCACGTTGGATATCGACGGCGTACACTTTCCCGGTTTCACCGACATCGCGGGCCATGGGAAGTGTCCAGTACCCGTTTCCGCACCCCATGTCGCAGACGTTCATTCCCTCGGTTAGCTTGAGCTGTTTGAACGATGCTGAGGCTCGTTCTTCCTCTTCACGCTCAGGCCGAATCAGCCACGGAGCACCCAAATGCGACATTGGTTTTGCTAACACGCGTCCCAGGTAACTGTTGCGTGCCTCTTCAGTCGGTCGGGGAGGGTCTGCTGCATTCGCCTCGCTTGTTTGAGGTTGGTCATCAGAAGACGCCGGTTTCTGCGTACCCTTCTCTGTCTTGTCTGTTTCTGATGCGGCAACGGGAGGCACGTCCTGAGCTGCACAGGAACCAGTGTCCAGCAGACACGCTGCGGTAATCAACAGCATGGCCACCCAACTCATGATTCTTAATGACCGTTTCAGATCATGCATGGTTGGTTTTAGAATGCAGGCACGCACATTAGTCCTCGTCTTTGGCAGCGAGTTCAAATTCGGGTTCAAATGCGTCGTTGAAATCGTAGACATTATCAAAGTCCTCTCGTCGATCGGTTTCACTTTTTCTCATCTGTTCGATTCGGATCAGATTGTAAACCAAATCTCCGAAGTCACTGGTACTGTTAATTCCCCAGTTTGCGAGCACCATTTTGGCCAGATAGCCATACTGCTCGATGCCGTATAGACGGCAGGCTTCGCAAAGTTGTTGTCCGGTAACATGCCGTGGCCCGGTCTTTTCTCCAGATTCGTCTTCTGTCAATTCGCCAATCATGTGTTCGTGGGCGTATTGGAGTGACTCTCGAATGAACTGGTAGGCATCCAGTTTGAATCGCCTGTCCTCTGCCAATAATTCTCGCATCGCTTGCAATGAAGACGTCATTTTCTCTCAACTTTTAGACTGAACGGGTTGCGACGGGAGACACAGCAGGCATGTTCAATAGCCGACGGTAGCGGGTCATTGACCATCGTTTTGCGGATTGTTTTCTTGTTCGTTTTTCTTTTCAGCCTTGGGCTTGGCTGTTTTCTGCTTGCCAGGGATCACCTTGATCACCTCATCACTCGAAATCATGATTCGGCGGTTGTCTTCGGTCTTGACCGTCAATTGACCGGCCAATAGGTCTTGCGCAATCACCGTTGCATTTCCATCCCGTGTGAGGACAGTACTACCGGGTGGTGGCAGTTCTTTCGCGATCGCTTCGTAGGTGTCGAACTCGTAACGTAAGCAGCATTTCAATCGGCCGCAACGACCCGAAATTTTGGATGGGTCGAGTGTCGCCTTCTGCAGTTTGGCCATTTTCATGGAAACTGGTGGCATTTTATACAGAAAATTTGCACAGCAAATTGGTTGACCACAATCTCCGTAGTCGGCCAGAAGTTTGGCTTCATCACGGACTCCGATCTGACGCATTTCAATTCGTGTTTGAAACTGCTTCGCCAAATCTCGGACTAGTTGTCGAAAGTCGATTCGCCCGTCGGCCAGAAAATAGACAATCACTCTTTCACCACCGAGCAGTCGTTCTACATCGACCAGTTCCATGGGCAGTTTCAATGCGTCGACGCATTGCTGGCAAGTGACAAGGTCCTTTGCGGTTTCTGATTCCAGATGTTGTCGTTGGGAAAAGTCGTCCTCGCTCAGTCGTCGAATGATTCGGCCGTGGGTCGGTTCTTCCATCGCGTCCAAGGCAACAGGAGTTGCTTCACACAGAACCGTGCCCATTTCCGTGCCGCGATTGGTGCGAGCAACAACCTCATCGCCGTAGCGACAAGGCTGGCGGGATGTCATGACCCCCAGCATCCGCAGGGCCCCGAATCGAACGACATACTGAAGTGGTTGATTTGGGGCGACCTTGGTGATTTCTTCTGCGACCGTGGGGTCACTCATTCTTTTTTTCGCCCGTGTCAGGTTTAGCAGGCTCAGGTTTGGCAGGCTCAGGTTTAGCAGGCTCAGGTTTAGCAGGCTCAGGTTTGGCAGGCTCAGGTTTGGCAGGCTCAGGTTTGGCAGGCTCAGGTTTGGCAGGCTCAG
>JAPKCI010000433.1 GCA_028823035.1 Rubripirellula sp. | reverse complement strand
AACGCTGTCACCGAAACGAACGCTGTCACCGAAACGAACGCTGTCACCGAAACGAACGCTGTCACCGAAACGATAGGTCCTGTTGCGGAGACAGACCGTGTCTTTCGTGGTAATAGCTATGGCGGACTGGTGGACCACTGCACCTCTGAGAAAAGAAAACACCTTTATCTAAGTCAGCGTGATCTCACCTGCGGCTTTCGTGTGCTGCGTACCTTTTTTAAACCTCGAGAAACCAGCTGCCAAACTGCACGTGCACCCGCCTTCCGCTTCAAAACACAATACACCTGCTGCACCGGCTACCGCCGAGCACACTACCGCCGTGGTTGCCTGAAACCGTCAAGTTGATCGACCTCCTGTGGTCAATAAACTGGGACGAACGTTTTAACCTGCGAAATTCGAATTTACGTCGGCACATGAGTTCGGATTTTCGGTCGAGATCGAATCCAATTTAAACGGTGGCAATGAAAAATTGAACCGAACTCCACTCGCCCCCCAACAGTTATCCAACCGGGTAGTCCGAGATCGGTGTGGGGAACGCAAAAGAATGGCGGTTGGGTTCAGCAGCGCGTCGATACGACCGAAGCAAGCCACCGAGCCGTTCCGTCGTTTCGATCTCTTTGGTGGTGTCGGGTGGATGCGGGATTGGCACGATCGGGTCGTTGCCCAAACCTTGGTGGTTCCTATCGTGATAATGAGCAAGGTTGATAATGAGCAAGGAAAGCTGAAACGGCTTTGCCCATCGCGGTATCGCCCAGAAGTATCCGTTTGTGAAGGCACTCGAATTTCAAAGATCCGAAGAATCGCTCCAGGCGTGCGTTCAAGTTCTGGATTTGAGGTGGCAAGCGAAGCGACTTCACGCCTTCACGTCGCAGGCAAGCATGAAACAACTTACCGAACGTCGCATCGCGGTCCATGATCAAGTAACTCTTGTTCATGAGAAAACCGACCTTGTCGTTGGTCAACTTGCGGGCCACCGTTTTTATCTGCGTTTCATTCGGATTGGTGCTGCAGCCCACCTCGTTGACGCGGCTGAAATGCATGATTGACAAATGCTTGAAAGTCAGCTTTTTGCAGTGTCTAATGCTCGGCTGAATCTTTTGACCAAACGGGAGTGATGGATGAACATGACGCCAGCTGGCCTCAAGCAACTTTTCCAGGAGCGGTTGGACCTTTCCTCTACCGATCTGGAGGACGTTGCGAAGTCGTTTTCGCAACTCTATTTCGACTATCAGGGTGACGTTGTAGATAAGGTCACCGTCCAGCCCGTTCCCAATACCACTTATACATGGGTCGATCCACCGGACGGCCGAAGTGATCAGGTGGTTTTGTTTTTTCATGGTGGCGGTTACACGATGGGATCTACTGCTGACCATATGCAGTTGGTCGCAAATTTGGTGCTTTTGTCTGGAACTTCGATCTTGGGTATCGATTACCGACTTTGCCCACAGGATCGTTTCCCAGCACCCTTGGACGACGCCGAGGCTGCCTATCGGTGGTTGATGGTACAAGGGCGTACTCCCGAGAATCTCGGATTGGCCGGGATATCTGCCGGGGGTCTACTCGTGACGCAATTGATTTGCCGCTGTCAGGTTCAGGGGATTCCGCTTCCCTCGGTTGCACTCGTCATGTCGGGACCAATGGACTTGGATTTCGATCGCCCGTCGTGTATCTACAATTCGGAATATGACATCGTGGTGCCGGAGCGTTTGCGGAATATTCGGAATCATTACCTGCCCGATCATGGTCGGTCGTTGGGTGTTGAAATGTACCCGGCACGCCAACCGTATGAAAAATATCCGAATACCCTCTTTCAGGCCGGCGACTGTGAAGTTTTGCTTGATGACAGCGTTGAGTTTTACCGAGCCCTGCGTCAACAGGGGCACTCTGTCCGTTTACAGGTCGTACCGGACATGGTTCATTGCGGCCAGATGTTCAGCACGATTTATCGAGCGGGTGAAATAGCGATCGTGAGTGCTGCAAGGTTCTTGCAGGATTCGTTTCCCAAAGATTTTTAGATGGTTCCTGTTTTGACTGCGTGTCCGCGGCAAGATTTCGAGCGTCTTCTCTGACAATTAAGTGGGATTTGCTCACATCTTCCGATTGGCTGGGCCACACATTGAGGATGTGTGTGGGATCGCCGGCGAGAAACCAAACCGTGCTGTTTACCACGACATGCGGGATTTTTGAGCGCAAGTTCTCTTCACAACTGTCGAATTCAGTCGTCACTAACTTGTTTACCCCGTGGGGGCAAGAAACTCAGCCAAGCATTCGACAAGGCAAAAAGCAAGGTTTTAAATGTTCGCATGCCGGGCATCTCAGCCGACATGAAACCGATTGGGACGTCTCCAAAGTTCCCGCAGACGAAACCTTCCCAGACTTTCTGGCTTGCCTGCCTTGCGGTATTCGCTACTTGGCCGACGCCTACGATCGGCTTGGATTCGTCCAATCTGGGATGTAAATAAAATTCATGCGGCAACCGTGGCAGATGATGCTGGTCATCCTTGCCAGTTAGTTCAATCGACAACAACAACAGGTCATTGAGTCCCTTCGTACCGAGAATGCCGTTCTCAAAGAGAAGTTTGGCAAGCAGCGAATCTTGCTAACCGATGACCAGCGACATCGAATGGCAGAAACAGTTGCCACGGCTGTAGGCCGAATTTCATCGGCGTCTCGGTAGTTTTGTAAATGCAAAATGATCGGTGGTGTGAGGCGAAATATAAAGCTGAGTGGGCAGTCCTGTGAGAAATCGAAGCTTGTCGCCGTTCTGGTGAGAACGATCGCAAAAACAATGGCAACGTCGACATGCATAACAGTTTGAGCGAGATGCATGGCCTACAGGTGCTTAAAAGGCAGCTTTTTGCCGCCTCGAATGCTTGGCTGAGTGTTTTGAGTACACACCCCATTGATCTCCCGTGCCTGACAACTTCTGATACCATAGCAATCGCAGTCGACTGGCCTGGATAATTCCGTCTACGGCAGACGCTGTGAAGCAGTTTTGGGACTGAATTAAAATGGCTGAAGGCACTATTAAGCGACTCACCGACAAAGGTTTCGGGTTCATTGACGTTGGAAGCGAAAAGGACTTGTTTTTCCACTCTTCAAGTCTTGATGGCGTGAGTTACGACGATCTCCGAGAAGGACAGCGAGTCACATTCAATGAGGCACGTGGTGAAAAGGGACCCTGCGCCGAACACGTTCAGGTGCAGAGCGACCGCTAAGCTTTTCGTTCTAGTTCCTGCGATTTCGGAGAACCAAAGATGGGTGACAAAGGCGGAAGTAAGGATAAAGGAAAAAAGGAAAAGCAGAAAAAGGCTAAGCTCAACCCTAAGGAAAAACGAAAGGCGGCAAAGGAAAAGAAGAATAAGTAACGAAGCGTAATCATCAAAGGCGTTTGGTCAAAAAACTCGAACGAACAATTTGTCCATTGAAATCCGACTTTTCGTCGGCAGATAAGGTCAGGTTTTGGGTAAAAATCGAAGCCAATTTGTAGGGTGGCGGCAAAAAAGCGATCCGAAATGTCCGCACCGCTTAGCCGTCATTCAACCGATTGGTTTGAAAGTGGTTAGGTGCTGCGCACGTGAAGGCCGGACGAGCTAGGCAGCGTGTCGAAACGATCGAGGCAAACCGCTGAGACGTTCGGTCCTGAGACGTTCGGTC
>JAPKCI010000432.1 GCA_028823035.1 Rubripirellula sp. | reverse complement strand
CTACTCAAGTTCCAATCTACTCAAGTTCCAATCTACTCAAGTTCCAATCGAGTGCCGGGGTCCATCGCGGGCCCCGATTCAATCTGCGGTTCTACAAACGCAGTTCAAAGACTATCTGACACCGACTGGAGTTCTAAGTCTGCCCGTTGCCCTTGCGTACTGCCAACCAGTGTGCAAGCGATGGTCACCATGAAAAACGGATGCCACAGGTTCAGCAGTTTCAACCGGACTGCTGAATCGAGGCACCGCGTGATGTTTTTCAACAACCGGAGCATCGAGTCCAGCCACGCGATCCCCGTCATTAGAATCCGGCAACCGGAGCAAATGGGGTCGGATAAATTGGCGGATAGTAGCGGTTGATTACCTGAGGCTGCGAAACGACAACTGGCGGTGCGTAGACAGGTGGCGGTGCGTAGACAACTGGCGGTGCGTAGACAGGTGGCGGTGCGTAGACAGGTGGAGCAAGCATCGGGCGTGCGTAGACAGGTGGAGCAAGCATCGGGCGTGCGACGACAACCGGCGCAGGGCCGGCAATCACGGGCCTGGACATGACAACCGGCCTGGACATGACAACGGGAGCCGATATCACTTGGCTTTGCCATCCTGTGGCAGGCTGCAGAACAGGTCGCGCCGCAGCAATTGGTGCCGGAACCATGGTGATGCTCTGAGCAACCGTCATTGGTGGTGCTGCCACCACAACCGGCGTTCCGAAAGCAGGTGCAACCACCGGGCGATAAACGATTCGGCGGCCAAATAGACCGCGGCGTTCCGCCGTATAACCAACCACTGCAGGAGCATACGTCTGCATCGGGGTAACAACCGTCTGCATCGGGGTAATCGTGTAAGGATACTGCGCCTCAGCGGTGGACTGATCGGCGAGCACCATTCCCAGTGTCATCAGCCCAATGCCAAGATAAATTGAAATCGCACGCATGATTCTCTCCTGTACAAATTGCTTCCCCCATGGAAGCTTGATCTTCACGATAGTCGCTAGTGGAACAGGATGCACAATCAACCGGAAGTGGCTGGCAAATTTTTCTTTGTCTTTCTGGTAACGTTTGTCACATCCCTCTTAAAAGGTAGCGACTGGGTAACAGAGGGCAAGGGAACCAGGGAACTCGCAACCCCTAGAAACGGTGAGATCACGGCAATCCGAATCTTCGTCATCCTCCCCCGCCACGCCAAAAGGCCAATCTGCACCCACCATGATGGGTATCAGATGCAACGCCCCCTCACTGCGGGGTCGGCGACAGAAATCGGGGTCGGCCTAACCGTGGTTCCAACGGACAGATTGTTCGAGCCGATTCAATACCGCCAGCCACAATCAGCAGGGTGGTGAAATCTGATACAACCGTAGGAAGTCCCGTCTGTTAGCGGCAGCAAAACGGGTACTATCCGAGGCCTTCAGTAGTTTTGCAGCCACTCCGTCGTTCGTTACTTATCCGAGGAACCGTTGGATGTCCGATACCAGAAAAAAACTCGATGATCTCGTGAGCACGGTCAAAAAAGAGAAGGACGAACTGCAACTGCAGATACATTTGGCCAGCATGGACGCCAAGGATGAATACGAGCGTCTGTCGGGCAAGTACGATCAACTGACCGAGGAGTACCAGCCGGTAACGGAGGCAGTCGAAAAAACAGCTGACAATCTAATCTCAGCTTTGGGAATGGTGGCAGACGAATTGAAGTTCGGTTTTCAACGAGTCCGCCAAGCCATCAGCGAAACAACGAAAGAATGATCTGCGGTGGACCGCACGCTCTACCCATAACAACACTTCAGCCAGCACATCGACACCTGAGAGTTTTCCGTGGAAGTGACCGACCTGCCCAGAATCGTTCGCAACACGGCGAGATTCCACGAAGTTGTTGCAGTGGCGATGAAATATGGAATCGCGCCCTGGCTGGGTGGTGTGAGGGCAGAGTGGGTACAACGCCACCTGCGAACCACCGATGGTCAGCAAATCAGTGATCTGCCCGAGGAAGTTCGCGTTCGCATCGCACTGACAGAGTTGGGCACGACCTTTATCAAATTGGGGCAGATCCTCAGCACGCGAGGTGATCTGATCGGCCCAACGCTTGCGGAAGAACTCTCAAAACTGCAATCCAGCACCCCTGCAGATCCACCCGAAAAAGTGATCGAACTGATCACCAGCGAACTGGGCGACACGCCGGAAAATACATTTCAGGAGTTCGATCCAGTCGCGTTTGCATCGGCTTCAATCGGTCAGGTCCATCACGCAGTCCTGAAGGACGGAAAAGTCGTCGTGGTCAAAGTTCAGCATGATGGAATCGAAGAACGTGTTCGTAACGACCTTGAGATATTGATTCAATTGGCTGATTTGGCGGAGCATTATTCCAAGGAAATTGCCCGCTACCGTCCGTTGGCGACAGCCCGAGAGTTTGCCAAAACATTGCGGGATGAACTCGATTTCACCCGTGAACAGAATAACCTGGCAAGATTTGCACACAATTTTGCGGGGGATGCGATGATCACGATTCCGGTCTCCCATCCGGATTGCTGCTCGCGGCGAATTCTTACCATGGATCGGCTCGATGGGATCGAACTGAGCAAAGGGGAAGCGCTGCAGACATCGGGCTTTGATTTAACCGACATCGCAAAACGCGGCGCCAACATGTTTCTGCAGATGGTCTTTCGCGATGGCTTTTACCACGCAGATCCGCATCCGGGCAACTTGATGGTGTTGGAGCATGCTGCTATCGGTCTGCTCGATTGCGGCATGGTAGGACGAGTTGACGAAGACCTGAGAGAGCAAATCGAAGATTTACTGTTAGCAGCAATTGACCGAGACAGCAAACGCCTACTCGAAAGCGTCGTAGAACTGGGCGAGATACCTCCAGACTTTGACCGTGCGCTACTACAAGATGAACTCGTTAACTTCATTGATGATTTCGGCGGACAGTCGATCGACCAGTTCGATCTCAGTAGTTCATTGAACGGAATGACTGAGATCATTCGTCAGCATCACATTCTGCTTCCTTCAAAAGTCAGTCTGCTGATCAAAATGCTGGTAATGCTTGAGGGCACAGCCCACCAACTGTCTCCCGATTTCAACATGGCCGAATTGCTCGAACCCTATCGGGCCGAATCGATCAAACGTCGGCTCTCACCGCAAAGAGCGTGGCGAAAACTGCAGTCGGCCCAACGGGATTGGACACGGTTGGCAGAAACGTTGCCGTCCGACGTTTCAGACATCATGAATCGAATTCGCCGCGGCAGCTTCAACATCAATCTCGAACACCGAAAGCTGGACACCATCGTCAACCGACTGGTACTCGGCATCCTGACCGCCGCCCTGTTTGTCGGCTCTGCCTCCTTATGGAGCAATGAGGTCAAGCCACTGCTCTGGGAGGCGTCCGTTCCTGGCGCGATCGGATGCCTGATTGCCGTGTACTTGGGCTTCACCCTGATTCGTGCCATCAGGAAGTCCGGAAGTATACATGGCAACGACTGAATGGATCCTCGGGCGACAGTTCACTTGTCTGGCGAAAAAGTCAGTTCGTCAATCACGACCAATAGCGTCAATGATGATGACCAAGAGCGTCAATGATCACGGCCAAGAGCCTCAATGATCACGACCAAGAGCGTCAATGATCACGACCAAGAGCGTCAATGATCACGACCAAGAGCGTCAATGATCAC
>JAPKCI010000431.1 GCA_028823035.1 Rubripirellula sp. | reverse complement strand
AATGACGTGCCGACCCTCGATGCACTTGATGACCTCGAGATCGACGAAGACGCACCTCTGCAGACGATTCAGCTAGCCGGCATTCATGCTGGGCCGCTGGAAACACAGACACTCAGGGTCACGGCCACCAGTGACAACACGAATCTGATCCCTGACCCTACGGTCACCTACACCAGCGCGAACCCAACAGGCTCGCTGTCCTTTACACCCGTGGCAGATCAAAGTGGCACGGCGACCATTACGGTCACTGTGGAGGATGCCGGACTTGATAACGATCTGGCGACGGCAGATGACAATGCAACGATCAGTCGAACCGTCATTGTGATTGGGAAAGCCATCAATGACGTGCCGACCTTGGATCCATTGAATGCCATTGCCTTGGATGAAAATGCCGCGGAACAAACGATCGTGCTGGGAGGAATAGACTCAGGAGGTGGCGAGGGGCAACTGGTGCGAGTGACTGCTTCACACGGCAACCCGGAGTTGCTGTCTCAGCCAGTCGTGTCGTATACAGAGGGAGATGAAACCGGCACATTGAAGTTCACTCCGCTAACTGGTCAGGTGGGTGTTTCTACGATCACGGTGCAATTGGAAGACAGCGGTCCAGATGGGATCTTTTCCAGCAGCGAAGACAATGCACTGGCTACTTATGATTTACGAATCGGCGTTGGAGTAACCAGCTTTACGGTCGATGGTGGAAAACTGAATCTTCGCTTGCGTGAAGCAGGTCAGGGAATTTTGTTTCGTGAAACCATGAATGGATTCTCGCTCGAATTGAGTCCAGGGTTGTGGTTTGGTGCTGATGCAGGAGGAGTGACTGGGACCGATTCGAACCTGTTGACGTTTGATGCATCCATGAATGTTCCGACGATTGAACTTGCAGGCGATACGACAAATTCACTTTCGTTTGCCGATTCGAGTGCTTGGCGGATGGGGGTTACTGTGGCTGAGCCCACGAGGTTCTTGCGGTCAGTGGAAACTGCGGCTGATTCCTCCCGACGCATTTATCTGGATTGGCATCGTGTCTGGCAGAACGTGATTGACCCGTCCGACATCACAAACGATGGAATTGTTTCTGCGTTCGATGCACTGACTGTGATCAATGAATTGTCGCGTGGTTCGGTGACAGATCTGCTGACGGGTCAGCTTGCGAATCCGCTAAATCTGGCCGACTGGCCGGGATCGTATTACGATCAGAATGGAGACGGACTCACGTCTGCCTTGGATGCATTGAGAGTGCTCAATCGCCTTGCGCTGATTAGCAGTGGTTCAGGCGAGGGAGAAAAGGTTGCAGGCCTGTTGATGACTTTAGAGAAACCTGAACGGTCGAGCTCAGGGGCTGATAAGACCGACGGGATTGGGCCTAAGGGTTTTGATTCAGGGCCAGTGTTTTTAACACAGGTTGAAGGTGCCACGGCGAGTCTCGATCTGTGGTCAACGGCCGTGGAGGAGAAAAAAGTGAAAGACGTGGACCAGCAGCAAGCGGTCGATGCTGTGATGGTCCATTTGTTGGACGATAAAGTCTGGTTGCGGTGAAATCAGGTAGTAATGTTGAGAGCGTCAGTTCTGTCAGGGATCGACGAATATTCTGCATGGTGACTCTGTCACGGATCAACTTGGCTTGGTTGGCGGCGTGTGATTGGGTACAGGCTTCTCAGCAAGTGTCGCAAAGTAAATTGGCAGGAATTTTGCGAGGGGATCATCGTCGGCCATATCTTCAAACATGTCCATGATTGTGAAGCCTGCCTTCAACTGGCCAGCGATTAGGTCTTCGAGTGAGTGGCTGAACATGAATGGTTCCTGATCCATACGTATTTTCTCCAACTCCTCCGAATTCAGGTGAGTGGTGTCTTTGTATGGCAACGTATGCCTGACAGAGAATTCTTCACGTTCCAGTTTCTCTTCATCAAAGATGAACCTTACCGGATTGGTGAAACCACACATCAGTCGTCCACCGGTTCGCAAAACCCGGTAGCTCTGTTCAAACACCGGACGTACTTCGGAGATGAACGATACAGAACATGGATTGAAAACCAGATCAAATGACTCCTGTGAAAATTGGGAAAGATCTCTCATGTCACCGAGTATCGAGGTGATCGATAATCCTTCCCTGCTCGCAACGATTTGGTCCTGTTCGAGTTGTCGTGGAGAGTTGTCTATCACCGTGACATGCGCGCCCGCGGCTGCAAAAATCGGTGCTTGTTGGCCGCCGCCAGAAGCAAGACCTAGTACTTTTAGTCCCCTGAGTTTAGGGAACCAGGATTTTGGAACAGGTTTCTGGGGAGTCAGCAGAACGTCCCAATCGCCATCACGAGCTGCCGCGATGATTTCTTTTGTTACTGGAACTGTCCAACGGTTGCCCACTTTGACTTGATGATCCCATGCTTGCCGATTGTATTCAGTGTAGTCCACCTGTCTTCCTCCAATTATCCCTGATGTACCAAACCGAATGACCGTTGGGCGGCAGTGCACTGATGTCTTCAGGATGCCCGTTCATGTGGAAACTCATGCATCAGACGATTGCCTGAAATTTTGGGTGAGTGAACAGGATAGGCGGACCCACCGAATCAAGCGACGTACCTGACTTGATACAAGATTGTTTGTGACAACGTGTCGTCAACCATCAACAACGGTTGCCTCCTACCGATAGTCGGTGTTTGCTGCGTTCACTGTTCGGGTGGGTCTTTCTTTTCTGGCATTGAACCCCTGTCTGATCAACGTGACTTGCAGGGTGGCAATCTGAGTTCAGTTTCACGGGTTGTCGTCAAATTGATATCGCTTTCTTTCGCGGTGACGGGGTTTGTCTCGATTTTGCGTGACAAGTTTTTTCCTTTCTAAGTCATTTCCTGCAAAGGATTTGCGGGATTCCGAAAGCGACGATTCCGCCGTCTGGTTCGGCAAACGGCATGGCTGCTGCTCTTTAAGGTCCGTCAGAAGCCTACCCGGCAAAATTCGATCATCGACACGGTTTGTCGCGGGTTTGGCGACCCAGATACGACTCTTAGCAGCAAAGACACCCTCAACGGAGAACTCAAATGACACATCGCAATTCCTCATCGCACTGCAAACTAAGTTTGCTTCGCAAGGTACTCATTGTTGGCGTTGCCTTGCCAGCGCTTATCGCTTTCACCGTTTCGACGGGGCAGGCACAGATTTCGAAATCTGTCACCTCAAAGAAACCAAGCTTC
Organism: Rubripirellula sp.; assembly: GCA_028823035.1. Taxonomy (GTDB): domain Bacteria; phylum Planctomycetota; class Planctomycetia; order Pirellulales; family Pirellulaceae; genus Rubripirellula. The sequence goes on along the minus strand of JAPKCI010000431.1, from coordinate 479 downwards.
GGCGCGACAACGAGCAAGTCGTTTTCTACTTCAAGGTTGAAGTCTGTCTCTGGAAACAAGATCACCAGTTCGAAATCGTCACGAGCGGTTGGCAATCGAAGCAGTCGCGTTAGTTCCTTTGGTACAACGCCCAAGCCCAGTTCGAAGGTTATCACACGCCGGCCCAGTGGGGTCAGCGCGAGATCGCGTACCAGTTCGATTGGTAACGCTTTTCAAAAGCCCAGTAGTCGCTCAAGTTCAGGCGGACTGACTTTCAAGCCTGGTATTTCGAAGCCTTCAACTTCGAAGCCTGGTTCTTCTTTGCTCCCTAGTTGGCGTGGAAATCAGGGATCAGATGGCAGGTTGGTGCCAAAGCCCCCCAGCAATAGCAACTCAGGCGACGCCTTGCGTGACCTGTCATCGCGAATCCCTGGTGGATTCGTAAGACCACCGGTCACTAACATTCGACCACCGGTCACTAACATTCGACCACCGGTCAC
>JAPKCI010000132.1 GCA_028823035.1 Rubripirellula sp. | reverse complement strand
GTCGTCAGCGGCAGATCATTGATCGCTCGCGCGGCTTCGGTGACAATCTCCAACTGGGCGTCGTCCAGGAATTGAGCGATGCGCGGATCGGACCAGCGACGCTGCACGAGTAACACCGCCATTCGCACTGCCACCGACTTATCGCCGGCCCACTGCTGCAGGAGTTCGCGATCACCGATCTGCTCCAGTGCCACGACGCCAGCATGCGTGAGGTAGCGATCTTTCCCATCGTTCTCACGGAGCATCGAGATGACCGGTTCGACGGCGTTCCCAGATTGCAACGATCCCAACGCCAAAGCCGCAAAGAAGCGAACTCGCGAAGTATCATCAGCCAACAGGCTCACAATTGCACTGGCGGCGGGCCCGTAATGAGCATCGCCCAACACGCGTGCCGCTTGAGCGCGGACTTCGCTGTCTGCGTCGTCCAGCAGAGCGACCACGGGGGCAAGGGCTTTCGTAGTTGGATCAGTTCGTCCGATCTGTCCCAAACCCCAGATCGCGTGAAGTCGCGCCAACTGGTTGTCATCACGGATGGCGATCCCTGTGAATACCTCTGCCGACGCGTTTCCGCGCTCCGCCAGAGCAAACTGCGCACGCAGGCGAACTCGCATATCGTCATGATGCAATAACGACGCCAGTTCTTTCGTCGTTCGATGACGGAAACCTTTTTGAAACAGCGTGCGTGTTTCGGTGATCACCGGTTCGCTGAGACGAGTCTTGTCAAAGATCGTATAGATGCGTCCCCCGGATATGTCTCTCTTAAAGGGGCTGGTTGGATAGTCGGCAACATACATCTTTCCGTCGTAACCGAAGTCGACGTCGCTGGCCTTGATCGGCTTGCAGAAGTCGTGATGGTCATCAATTGTGAAGCCCGCTCCTTGTTCCTTGACTGCGAATGATTCGACACCGCCGATGTTGCCTTTGTAGTTGCAATAGAAGAAGTGATTGCGGTATCGAGGCGGTAAACTCGTACCTGACGAGAACACAAATCCGGATGGCCCATCACCAATCTTGCCCACTGGCGGAACAATGAACGCAGGCTGCAGGTCGTGCTCAAGATGCCACATCCCTTCGGCGTGCCACGGCCCGGTAAGATAAGGCTCGGCGATGTGCTGGTAAGCCATGTTCCAGCCACTGTCTCCGCCCGGAACGACGTAAACCAGTCGCGAGTGATCGCCCTTATCGCAGTTGTTGTCGTCGGCGAACACGTTTCCGTACTGGTCGATCGCCAGTTCCTGCGGGTTTCGGAGTCCCTGGTGAATCCGTTCCAGCTCCGTCCCGTCCGGATTGCATCGATAGACTGCTCCTCGTCGGGGATTGGAAATCGTCGTGCCTTCCTTTGTCTCAACGTGAGCACCACGGTCGCCGACAGAAAAGTACAACTTGCCGTCGACACCCCACACCAACCCGTGCAGGTCGTGGCCATAGAAGGCGGCGTTGACGCCAAAGCCGGTCAGGATCGCTTTTTTATCTTCGGCTTTCCCGTCGCCGTTTTTGTCTTCTAGCAACCAGAGGTTGGGGATGCATGTGTACCAGACTTTTCCATCGCGAGCGATCAGTCCAGAACCTAACCCATCGAGTGGACCGTCAAAGCCATCAGCAAACACACGCGAAACATCGGCCCTCCCGTCGCCGTCTCTATCTTCCAATCTTCGCACTATGTCGGATTTCTGCGTAAACCAGTCAATGCCTTTGTCGAACTTGTGAGCCCATTTCTTCTGCATAGCCAGCCGGTCTGCAAGCGTTGTGATCTGCAGGTCGTCCTCCAGCATGAATTTGTGAGAACGATTCTCCGGCGTGCCTTCGAGGAAGCGATGGTCTTCAGCAACGTAGACTCGCCCCTGTTCGTCGAGACAAATGGCGACTGGATTGATCAGTTGCGGCTTGGCAGCAAATACCTCAATGGAGAAGCCTTCGGGAATGCGAAATGCCGCCGCCGCCGTTTGCGCGGCAGAGATCCCACTTTCCGCACCCAAATCGTTCTTCCGTGCGATTCGATACTCAACGGCCCGTATGTGTTTCATTTTAGTACCTGGCACTTGCCACTGCAGAGACAGCTTGGCGGCATCCTTCCCTGCCAGATAGCTAATCCGAATTGGATGAAGGCCAGCCAGCAAGGCAATCTCTCCTGACGCCGCCTTTGAGCCTGCGGTGTATTGCGAATCGGCATCGATCAACAGCGCGTCGTGCAGACGCACCACAGCCTTGCCGTCAGTGGTCAAAGAAAATTGGTAGACGCCACTCTTCGGCACTCGCAGATACGCGGCGAATTGCTGTGCGCCAGCAGTCGCGTCCAGCCCGATGACCTCGCTTCGACGGGAAGGTTCTCGTTGATCGAACTGAGGCACCCAATCAAAGTTGCCGGGGTATTCGCTGCGGATCAAGCCGGGACGGGTGGCGATCTCAGCCAAGGCAGGTATCAACGCGTCATCATAGGGCCGCTTCGCCAATGGGTCGGTGCGACGTGAACGCAGCACGGCCGCTTGGAACTCTTGCTGGGTTGGTGCGCCGGGCTTGCCCGCGAGATTCACCGTTTCCTTGGGGTCCTTGAGCGTGTGATAGACTTCAAACACGCTCTGGTGGTTCTCGATATTGGTCCGTATGCCCTTGAACTCGCCGATCAGCATACTTTGCATCTGCCCACGTCGCTGTCCTCGGCGGCTGGCTTCAAATTCCACGTAACTCGGTGTCGCTCCGCGCGACAGGAATTCGCTATAGACGGTGCCCCGAGGCTGTTCGCCTTCGCCGGTCAGCGTGGGGACCATGGAAACACCGTCGCTGACGGCTGGAACAGGAACACCGGACAGATCACAAAACGTCGCCATCCAGTCTTGAAACTGAGAAGCGGCGGGCGACTCGCTTCCCGCCTCAATCACAGCGGGCCAACGGACGATAGTCGGCATCCTCACGCCACCTTCCCACAGATCCAGCTTGATCCCGTCGTAGCGACCAAAGGTATCCAGGTAATCGGGATGGTAAGCAGCCACCTTGTCCAAGCCGGCCTCACGAAGCGTGCCATTGTCGGACGTCAGCACAACGATTGTGCGGTCATCGATTTTCAAATCTTTGAGCAGCTGAATCAAATCGGCAAGTGCATCGTCCAGACGCCGAACCATCGTGGCGTGGCGGCGGGCATGATCCGGCCAGGGCTTGCCGTCATCCCCCAACGCATGGGCGACCTCCGGATGCATTCCCTTGTCGATTGCTCCTTGGGCCGTGTTGATTTGCCCATTGCCAGCATCGTCAAGCCACTGCACGCCGCCGCTCAACCCGCCCCCCGCAGGATAGTTGCCTTTGGCCGTCAGGTGAGACGTCGTGGGAATTCGTAGTCCTGCGTGCGGCGCCGTATAGCACAGATAGGTAAAGAACGGCTGTTTCGGATGTGCCCGATGATGATCCACAATCCACTTCTTCGTGCGCGCGGTCAACAGATCGGTTGAATAACACTTCGCCAGCCGATCGGTCACATCAACAAAACCGTCGTACAGCGGGCGGTTGCCAAGTTTGGGATAGTGATAGTGGGCATCTCGATGGGCCGTGTAACCGTAGAAGTAGTCAAAGCCCCGGAGCGTGGGGTGTGACGGGTTGGTCTTGGGAGAACGGTCGCCACGAACCGGCTCGATACTCAGTTGGAACGGGCCACCCGCCATTCCCCACTTGCCAATTGCTGCCGTGGCGTACCCTGCCTTCTTTAGTACCGAACCCAGAGTGTGGCCATCGGGTATCTCGGCATCAAACTGGAAATTGCGTCTGGCACTATGCCCCGCATGTCTGCCCGTCATCAGGGAGGTACGGGATGCCATGCACGATGGAGCGGGGCAATAATGCCGGTTCAGGATCATCCCCTCCCTGGCGAATTTATCCATGTTCGGCGTTGAAAATTTCTGGACTCCTTCACGCCCGTTCTGCCAAAGCACGCCGATGTCACCGGCGCCCAGATCGTCGCACAGAACGAAAATGATATTTGGCCGATCAGCCCCCATCAGAGGACAAGTCGATAGCACGCATACAAAACAAGCAGCAATGCTCTTAGCGGCTTGACTACGATTGATGTGCAACAACTCCGAGACGACCATTCTGTTTCCTGTTTTTGTATTCTGCGTATTCACTCTGCTGTCATGCACAACACCGAACCGTCGGACATCGACATGAATTTCCGATTCGGTACGGCGATCATGCCGTCGAAGACGGTTGATTGGCCGTAGCACGTCTGGTGGGAACAATCAGTTAACATCTGATCATTATGTAAATAAATGAGCGACCAGGCCATCAACGGAAACTGCGCTGCAAGCATCAATTGCTGATACTATTGTCTCAACCTGCCAGTTCTATCCAACGTTAGTAAGATTAACTTCTCGTTTCTAGAAAGCCTCGCTTTCCCGTGCGCTTTCGTGCTATTTGCCCCTCGGTTGTCAACGGCAAATAGCTACGACGTATGTTGCTTGCGTTCTCGCTAAGCCTTTCGCCTAAGTGTAACCGTTCGCGGCGCGATCTAAATAATATATACCGCCGTGGCGAGTTTTGAGGAGAATTGATGAATGGCGGGTACTCAAATGACTCAAACCAACATTTTCACTGGTGAATCTCAAGCTGACGTCCTCAGATGAAGTCGAGTTCGAGGCAAACTTGATCGGCGGTGACAAAAGGCGTTCCAAAACAATCTCGCTACGCAGCAGAAACCCAATCGGTTAGTCCAGAATCGGTTCGGGACCGCAAAACAAAACCGGCTGAGATCGACCGATGACCATTGTTTGAACGCCATGTTTTCGCGGAGTCTATTGCTCGGCTGAGTATTTTGACCACACGAGCAGTCAGTTGGCATTAGAGATATTTAGTGTCTGAATGAGCCGAACCGCGTTACGTGCGATCTCCTCGTCACGATGATCACGCAACGACTCGAGTTCATCGGTGTTTACCAATTTCTGATGTTTGCGCGTGGCCCGCTTTAGCGCATCGCATCTCGCTTGCGTGCGAAGCAACGCTTCAATGGCAAGTTGACGGTTTTTGTTTTTGAGAAACGAGAGGCTCTGGATTAGTAGCCCGGAAGCGGCTGGCGTCTCGATGTCGGCCAAACCGCTGACGGCTCCCATTTGCAGTTGGCGCAGGGAGTCGTGCTTCAAGTACTTTTCCAAATGAGGAATGGCAGTGGACGGATCAGAGAGCGCGACGATCCGTAGCGCATCATAGCGAGTTGCGGCGCTGACATTTGAGTCGTCCGCCATTGCGGCGGCAAGGTTGAGTGTTTGCTGCCAACGGGGGCGGAGCGATGGAGCGCCGTTGAGAATACTGCCAACGCGTCGGCCTGGCCAACTGCCGACATGCCCGAGACCGTTGATGATTCCGCCTCCCACGACGACGGCCTGCCAGTCCGCTAGCGGACTGCCCGCTTTAGGCAGACTCTGTTCCAACAGGTCACGAATCTCTCCGCCATCATTCCGCCGCCCCACCGCCAATGCAACACGCCAAATCCAGGGCAAGCGTTGGTCCAGCGTGTCGGTGTCGACGGCGTGCAGGTCCTGCACCAACAGCCCGACGATCGCCGGGCCCATGCCGGGACGTTGGTCGATCACTTGTTGGCGTACTTCCGTCGATTGCGACTCGTCCAATAAGAACGGAGCGATTTGGGATGGGTACCTTGGCAACGTCGCGGTAGCGGCAGGGTTCTGGACCGGACCGATCGCCTGAGAAACGTATGCCAGCAAGTCGCTGACGTCTTGCGGCATCAATTCCTTTTCCAATCCTTCCGGCATCAGCGATAAGTGGCTCGCACGAAACTGCGCGATCTCTGCTCGCGGTAGCTGATGTTCTTTACCGCCCGATTCACGCAGTCGGATGATGGATGCCGTTTCTTCGATTACGAGCCCTGAAACCAGGCGTCCATCTTCGGTGAGCGCTGACCATGAAACGTATCTGGCATCCACCTCTCGATTCGGGTCCAGTATCGCTGTCAGCAGCCACTGTGGATCGCGGTTGGTGAGTCCCAACAGATCAGGACCGACAACATGCCCGTGCCCCTCCAGTTGATGGCACGCAGAACAGTGCTTGCGAAAGTGCGTGCGTCCTCGATCGACGACCCCAGTCAATTCATGAGCTCGTCGATACTTTTCGACGATCGCAATGCGACTTGGCGACCCCTGCATCCCAAGCACTTGTGTTGCTCGATTGCGGATTGTCACGTCCGTGTTGGAAAGCAACTTGGCGCGACGATCAACACCCAGCACACTTGGCCGAATATGGCCATCCTGGATTCGATCCAACAGTTGCAACGTCCATTCCCTTCGGCTCAGCAAAGAGTCGAGGATCGCCGACTGGGTTTTCAGGTTCACCGCTGCGTACCGACTCAACAATACAGAAGCAACATTCACGTGACGTGTGCGAGCGAGCGCCTTGACCGCCGCCAACTGCCTATCCACCGGTTGCCTCGCCGTCAGCAAACCGACGATCGCATCGCTCACAATTTCAATCGACGTTGGCGACTCCGGATCTGGTAAAAGCAGCGACCGTGTCGCGCTGCCGCGGTATCGGCCCAGCAAGCCCAGAGAGCCAGACGAGCCAGACGACAAATTGTTCAGCGCGGCATGGTGGCTCAGAACGACGCGGGACCGCAAGTCAGCCGCGAATTCAATGGGTGAATCACCAATGCGAGCATCCGCGGCGTCCAAGGCCTCGGCAAGCAAGGTAAAGGACGCGGATTCGCGCGTGACTAAACGAATAGCAGCCTCAATCTCGTTGACTTCACCCAACCGAATCGCGGACTTCACAATTTGTTGCAACATCGCGGGCACCTGCCGCGAGTTCGCCAGTTGAAGGTATTGACGCAGCAGCGATCCGGCGTTTTCGATTCGTATCGAACTGAGTACCGCGGATCTGACATGGGCAACCGGTTCCGTTCTGGAAGCCAGTGCAGCAAGTACGGGGACTGCTTCCGGGTGATCCGTTTGACCCAACGACCACGCCACCTGACGGCGTACGCGAGGGCTGTCATGTGACGCCAGACTTAACACGGCTTCGCGCACTTCCGCCGATTCCCCAAGCATCGGTTCGCTCAACCGAACAGCGTGACGAACCACTTCCGAGTGCTCGTCTCGTAACGCACCTAGAATCGCTTCGTTATCCAACGCACCCAGCGCATCGAGAACTGCGAGGGCGTGGATTTTCGACTGTGCCAACGTTGCTTCTTTGACAATATTGCACAGTTCTGCAACCACGTCGCCAGCCTGGCGCCAAACGAGCAACTGATGGGCCAGGTCGCGCAGCGTGCCGTTTGTCGCACCCAGCAAGCGAGCCAGTTCGATGTTCGACTTCGTCGTCAAATCCGGCAACGGGGACGACTGAGGGACGCTATTCGAAGGGGTAACCCGATAAATACGGCCTAGCTGTTGACCCGCAAACACATCAAGCTCAGACAACGTCGACTGCGGGATCCATCGTGGATGCTCGACCACGTAGCGATACATATCGACTACCCACAACCCACCATTGGGACCGGTGCGGGATTGAACGGGACGAAACCAGCGATCGGTCGACGTCAGAAACTCCGACTGCGTCTCGCCCTCGCCGCGCTCCACCTTGTACCCGAGCTCGTCTTGCGACAACTTGATGCGGTGGACAAGTTGCTGAACCGGTTCGCACGTCAGTGCGCTGCCAAAATATTCGTCTCCCAACGTTATGTCACGATAAATGCCCAGGCCACATGCCGACGTTGCTGTCCCGGGCGCGCCACTGAGCGCGAACCGCACCAGATTTCCAGGCGGATACAAGCGATGTGCATCCGAATCGCCCGTTAGCCCGACTGGCGATGACGCAGTGGCGAATTGATTGCGACGGACATATCGATCATTGTCCGAATAGTGTCTTAGCAACGATCCGTTGCTGCACCCAAACCAGTCGCCCCAATCGTTTCGGCATCGACCTTGCTGAGTACGGCCCGTGACCGCTTCGATCTCGCCGCTATCGGGATCCATGCGAAAATCGCGACCGCCAAGATTGGTCGTCATTCCCGTCTTGTGGCTTTTGATCTGACCGCCAAACAGTCCGCAAGATCCGTGAATCCAGTTGTCCAATCCCCACCGCAAACTGTTAACTCTCGCCTGAGCGTTGCGGACCTCGAAACCAGAAAACAGCGTTTCGATTTCGTCCGCCGAACCGTCACCGTTGGTGTCACGCGCGTACAATATTTCCGGAGCATCGCAAATCAACAGCCCGTCTCGCCACACTTTGACATCCGTCGGAAACCTCAGTCCAGCGACGAACGTCGTCGCGTTGTCTAGTTTCCCGTCTCCATCTTGGTCGCGCAGGCAACGAACTCGTCCGGTCTGCTCGAATGCTTCGTAGACCCCACGTCCATAGTCGGGCATTTCGGCCACCCAAACACACCCGTCGACGCCAAAGTCGATCGCTACCGGGTCGCGAACAAGCGGCTCGCAAGCAACGATAGAAATTCGCAGTTGATCATCCGTCTTCATGCAGAGGAGCGAATCTTCCGCAGACTTTGGCGCCACACCCTGAACTCCCAACGGCACTGCGAAGGTGGGCGAAACCTGCCGATGCACCTCGTCGACGATTCGCTGTTCCAGTCCTGGCGCCAGTGTCGTGGGCAACGCAAAGTACGGAACCTCCGCCCCGCCGCCATAGCCCTTTTCTTTGACAAGCCTCTCGGAGGGGATATACGAGCAGAAATCGTTGCTGTAGGTGATTAACCAGAACCGCTCGGCATCGAATTCCTTCTTCAGACGAACGGCGTAGTCGACACACACTTCGCCGGCAAGAAACGTGAGACAAAGGCTGTCACCGAATGCCCATGTCTGGATCGGGTAATCAATCGCCGCGAGCAATTGTTCGCCCCGATCCAGCTTTTCAATCTGAGTCATCGCGTTATAACGATCGGTGGGTCGTGGGCCACTGACCGCGATGTCCGAAAGCTGCTGGCGTGTGGGCAATTCGTTCAGCGGCAATTCGATACGATTCAGAATCGCTCTCGTTTTCCCTTGCACGCTTCGCTGATGACCCTCGGAAAGTCGTTTGACTTCGCTGGCAATTTCCGTACCTTGGCGCAAGGCGATCTGTACGTTGTCGGGCGTTATTTCCATCGGATTTTGATCTGATCCAGCACCGATCGACACCAAGGCAACCGCATCAGGGAACTGTCGCTCGATCATTTCCGCGGCATAACCGGCCCAGTCACCGCTGATCTTGTTAAACCGCAGAGTCACACAGTGACACGCGTACGAAACGTAGACCCCGCGAACCATTTTGCTGTTCGCGTCACGGACGATCAGGGTCGGCAGGTCGTGATCGACCGGGCCTCCCCCAGGGCGACGGTTCTTTGCAAAACCCACCGTGCCAATCGACCATCCGAGCGTTGACGGTTGACGCGAATCGACGGCTTGCTGCGCAGACGTGGTGATCGCATCGACGATCTCGGTCGTGTACTGGTCGATGTGTTTTTGGTGCTCGGCTGGAATCGCTTCGCTAAAAATATTGTCGCTCGCGCCGGAAACTTTGGGAGCGCAATGTGAATGTGTAAAGGTGAGACAAAAATTCTTGCGAGGCAAATGATGAGACCGATTCAGTCGCCGCGCGACCTCATCCACCTGCGCTGTACGGATACCCAGATTATCGATCGCCACAACGACCAACGGAGCAGCATCACCTTGGGAAACTGCCATCGCACGGGCAAATATCGACTGCGAAACGCCTTCCGACTCCTCACGCCGAACGCCGAAACCATTCAACCGAACTGGATACTCAGGAGTGATGTCCACTTTGGCAAAGCCGACCTGATAGACCGCCGCTTCCTGCCCGGGCAGCACAGTGCAGGCCAGCAAAGAAACGCCGATCGTCAAAAGCAGTGGCTTCATCACACAAATCTCTTCAGTTAATCCTTGGATCTATTTTACTCATGCAGAGTATTGAGCATTACTAAAGGTAGCAACAACCGATCACGTTTGCTCGCATTCGTCGGTAGCACCGATCCTTCTGGGATCAAAAAACCGAAACTTGCTCTTTGACCGACATTTCCCGAATCTCTGGTTGGTCAATCCGTGGCCGAACAATTCGTGGTTCTGGCGGGTGGTGGGATTCCTTTGGCGATAAATTATCTCACGACTCCCTAGGGTGATCGAGACCACGGGCAATGGGCAATGGGTAATGGGCAATGGGGGTTATCACACGGCTGGCCCACTCGGCATTCTTTTTGCCACCAAGTCACCTTGTTCGATGCAATTCCAGCCAGGCACTAGCTATGTCTATGGCTACGCGATCGATATTCTGGGTCGCTACATTGAAGCCATCGAAGGGAAACCGCTGGACGTCGTGATGCGAGAGCGCATTTTCGACAAGCTTGGGATGGACGACACTGAGTTTTGGATCCGCAATTCTGCAGACCAGAATCGCGTGGCGCGGGTTTACATGAAAAACAGAACGGGAGCGTTCTTTTCCTGGAACAAATCTCACGAGCTATTAAGAAAGCCTGCTCGGATGATGGGCGGGCAGGGACTGGTTTCAACAGCTGGCGACTATGCCAAATTTTGCCAGATGTTCTTAGGTCAAGGGAAATTGGACGAGACTCGAATCCTCAAGGCATCAACGGTGAAACTGATGTCTCAGAACCACCTCAATAAGATTGGACGGGTCTACGGCCTTGGTGGCATGGTCGACGGCAAAGGTCTCTACAGTTGGGGAGGTGCCGCAGGAACCGGTTTTTGGGTGGACGCTAGAACCGACGCCTATGGTGTCTTCATGATTCAGCGATGGGGATACAAGCCACCAACTTATAAGGTCTTTAAGAAGCATGCCGCTAAGGCAATTGATTTCACGCCCGACACTCAGTCTGGACCAGATCCAACAGGTGAATCAACGCCCGACCTCCGCTGAGTCGCAGGGAGGTTGCCGGTGGGATCACAAGAATCGAACGACCACTTGAAAGAATGCATCCGAGTTGACGCCCTCCGTTGAAGTCGGCATTTGGGCCAACCAGGGATGCCACGTGGACGCCAGCGGCGAAGAATCACTCCGAAACGCTCGCACGGCGCTAAGCAAGCCAATCGGCAGTCCGAGAGCGTTGTTTGAACGCCAGTCGAGAGTTCTGAACCCAAAGCGGCGTCGCCCGTCAGGCGATGATATCCTGCAGCACATGGGCCTTCTCGACGCCTGTCAACCGAACGTCGAGCCCTTGGAATCGGACGGACAGTTTCTCGTGATCGAGTCCGAGTTGATGCAAGATGGTGGCGTGGATGTCACGAACGTGGCAACCTTTGTCGACAGGTGCAAATCCGAACTCGTCCGTTTCGCCGTACACCGTCCCCGGTTTCATACCACCACCGGCGAACCACATGGTGAAAGCGTCAATGTGGTGATTCCTACCGGTCGATTTTCGAACCTCGCCCATCGGCGTCCTACCGAACTCGCCGCCCCAGATCACCAACGTTTCGTCTAACAGCCCACTCTGTTTCAGATCTTGGATCAACGCTGCAGTCGATTTGTCGATCTCTTTACAGATCGCAGGCAGGTGTGTTTCAAGATTTTCATTCGCCCCACCGTGGTGGTCCCAATTCGTGTGATACAGCTGAACAAACCGAACACCGCGTTGGACCAATCGGCGGGCGAGCAAACAGTTTCTCGCGTAGCTGGATTCGTTTGCGTCTTTGATTCCGTAGGCGTCCATGGTCGCTTGGCTTTCGTCAGCGGTATCCATCAATTCTGGCGCACTCGTTTGCATGCGGTACGCCATTTCGTAAGCGTTGATGCGGGTGCTGATTTCTTGATCGCCGGTCTCGACCAGCCGTTTCAGGTTAAGGTCTCGGATGGTGTCCACCAATTGCCGCTGCTGAACCTCCGAAATCGAACCGGGCGTGGAAAGATTCAGAATCGGATCGCCCTGATTTCTGAGCGGAACGCCCTGGTACGTTGTAGGCAAGACTCCACTAGTCCAATGCATTGCGCCGCCCCGCGGGCCGCGTGGGCCGCTCTGCAAAACGACGAATCCGGGCAGGTTGTCGCACTCACTTCCCAAACCGTAGGTCGTCCAGGCACCCAGGGACGGTCGTCCGAACAGGCCTGTGCCGGTGTTCATGAATAGTTTGGCAGGCGCGTGATTGAACAGGTCCGTGCTGCAAGTCTTCACAATGGAAAGGTCGTCAACAATTTTTCCCGTGTGGGGCAGATAGTCGCTGACCCAAGTCCCGTCTTGACCGCATTGTTTGAACTTCGGTCGAAACCCCAGCAAATCGGTGCGGTGGCTGCTGCCCATGAATGCGAACCGCTTGCCCTCAATAAAACTCTGCGGGATGGGCTGACCACTCAGTTCGTTCAACTTTGGTTTGTAGTCGAACGTTTCGAGCTGCGAAGGACCACCCGCCATGAACAGGAAGATCACGTTTTTTGCTTTGGCGGGGAAGTGCGCCACCTTGGGTTCAAGCGGGTTCGTCGTTGGCGCGATCGGTTCAGCACCCAAGCGGCGGTCCGCCAACAACGAGGCCAGAGCGATCGACCCGACACCCGTCGAGCATTGGCTAAAGAAATGCCGTCGCGTTGATTCTTGCAGAGCGACCGACGACATTTCGCGGTTCCGTTTATTTTGTGTCATCGGTCTTACTCGCGGTTGATGGTTTCATCTAGGTTCAACAACGCTCGGGCGGCGTTCAGTGGATCGAGCGTCTTCAACAGCGCCAATTCATCGGCCGTCGGTCGACGGGACGTACAACGCTGGAACGCGATTTCGAGCCCTTCCTGATCGATGATCACTCGCAGTGCCTGAGCGAACTCGAAGAATGAAAGATCGTTCAGCAGCGTCAACGCCTGCAGCGGCGTGTTGCTTCGCAATCTTTGTGTGCAACTAGCCAAACCGTCAGGAGCATCAAACACGTTCAGAGACGGCGGTGGAGTCGCCCGGTAAACGAAGGTGTACAGGCCCCGTCGATAACGGTCGTCCCCGCGACTGGCAGTCCAAGTTTTGCGTTGTTGTCCCAACGTCATCACGCCGGCGGGAATAGGAGGGTAAACCGGCGGACCACCAAATTTTGGCGAAAACAACCCACTGGCGACCAAGCCAACGTCGCGGACGATTTCCGCATCCAGTCGCAGGCGGTTTTGTCGTCCGAGGTAAATATTTAGCGGGTCAACGTCCGTCAAATCCTGCCGCACCTTTGAGCTCTGTCGGTAGGTTCGCGAACTGACAATCTTGCGGTGCAAATCCTTCAGACTCCAGCCCGACTGCTGCAATTCAATGGCCAACCAATCAAGCAACTGTGGGTGTGTCGGCGAAGTTCCCTGCAATCCGAAGTCATTGTCCGTTTCAACCAGTCCGCGACCGAAATACTGTTGCCAAATCCGGTTACTGATCACTCTCGCGGTCAGCGGGTTTTCAGGCGACACGATCCAGCGTGCCAGATCGAGCCTCGTTGCGAGTTCGGCTTCAGCTTGCAACTGGTGCAGCACCGTTGGCGTCCCCGGCTGCACGATGTCACTGGGCCGGGTAAAGTCACCCTTGATCAAAATCTTGGTCTCACGTGGAGTCGACCGATCGGCCAAAACCATTGTCGAAACACCTTTCGACAATTCAGTAGAAAGCGAAGATAGCTGTTGGTCAATCATTTCCGCTGCATCAACCGAGTCGCCAACCGGACCGTCTACGAGGATGCCACTGCCCTTGAGAAGGTCCCATCGCTGGTTTGTCTTTCGTTTTTTTGCATCGATAGCCAATGCCTTACTCGTCGCTGCCGACAACGCTTTTTTCGCGGTGTCATCCAGCGACGATTCCCAACCGGAAACTTGATCGGCTGTTCGTTCGATGATCGCCTGCTGTTCGCTCTGTAGTCGCTTTTGCTGAGCCTTGAGTTCATCGCCATCGACGCCATTGGGGAAGACTGTCAAAGACGGTTCGTCCTGGTTATTCAGGAAAGCGAACAGCTGATAAAAATCTTTTTGTGTCAGCGGATCAAACTTATGATCATGGCATTGGGCACAGCCGACGGTCAGCCCCAACCACACGGTCCCCGTTGTGCCGACACGATCAACCACGCTGTCGATGCGAAATTGCTCTCTGTCGATTCCGCCTTCTTGATTGATCTGCGTGTTTCTGTGGAAACCGGTCGCCACTTTTTGCCAATCGGTGGCATCAGGAAGCAAGTCCCCGGCCAGTTGTTCGATCGTGAACTGGTCAAACGGCATGTCGTCGTTGAGTGCCTTGATGACCCAGTCGCGGAACAGCCAGATTCGCCTCGCTCCGTCGACTGAGTATCCGTGACTGTCGGCGTACCGGGCTTGGTCCAGCCACCAACGCCCCCAGCGTTCGCCGTAGTGATCGCTGCTCAATAACCGATCAACAAGCGCACTGTAGGCGGCGTCGGAATCGATCGCAGATGCCGTTTCGAAGGCCGCGATCTCTGCGACGCTGGGAGGCAGTCCGATCAGGTCCAGACTGACACGGCGGATCAATGTATCGACGCCGGCCGGCGGAGACTGCTCAACACCGATATCCGCCAGCCTAGCTTGCACAAGTCGATCGATGGGATTGGCGATCTGTCCCTTCACATCCGGGGTTTGACTTAGCGCCGAATCTCGACTGGGCGCGACAAAAGCCCAGTGGGTTTCATAGACAGCTCCCTCGTCAATCCAGCGACGGAGCTTTTGGATTTGCTCGGCGGACAAGTCGTGTCCACTCTCCGCTGGCGGCATCCGCTCATCCGGATCTGCCGATGTGATTCGTTCAATAAGCGTACTGGAACCCGAGGCTCCGGCCTCGATCACTTCCCCGTCGTCGACTGCGCCCTGACGAATATCCAAACGCAGGTCGGCTTCGCGGGCGCTTTTATCAAACCCATGACAAGCGAAACAATTCTCCGACAGTATCGGGCGAATGTCTCGACTGTAACTGAGGGGGGCAGAGCCGACCACGGATGCGTCGGCACTGTCGGAATCAACCGGTGGGTCTTTAGCAACTGCTAAGGGCGTGGCCGCAGCGAGCCACAGTAGGACAATCGGCACCAAGTCGTGACGACGTAGCTGGTTCATCAAAAAATTGTTCATCAAGTAGCCGAAGAGGGAGGGTTGGCTGGTGTGTTGGTGTGTTGGTCGTACGAAGCAAGCAACCTCTGTCAATCAGCGGGGGACCGAATTAGGCCGCGATCGCGGCAGGGCAACCTCGAGCTTACTGCAGTTAGAAAAAAACTGTCGGTGAGATCCGCTTGCGATCAGACTCACCGTGCGCGTCGATCGTCCACTGATTAGACCACAATCACCTAGCCTTAACTGCGGCCCAACATCTGTCCACTCGTATTTGCGGTGAGTCGCATCGTTTTACGGCGTCAGAGATCCCGATTGCGACCTACAAAAACAAGGCGACTTTCAAACGCTGCAGATTCCGAATCCAAAACGAACCCGTTGCCCAGTGGATTTGCCATTGGACCATAGCAGGAACTGACGCCAGAGCCTAACGATCCGTTGTCTATTCAGAAAACCACGTCCAACTCGATAAGAATCAACCATCTCATTCATCACGGCATTGTTGGATTTCTGTCCTCTGTCTCGCCAGCGTGGAAAGTGTTTTAGAAAATCCACGTCCTCGGAAATCAACCCAAGGTAACTGCAAGCAGGTGGCACACCCGTCGTTGAGATGGTCACTGGCTTGCTCGATGCGAAACAATTCAGGGTTGATCGTGGCGACTTGTCACCTTGGATCTTGAAAAAACATGTCAGTGTTGGTCGATAGATCGTTGAGGCGATCGAACGCCAACGACTTGCTGAAACGATTGCCCTTAGCGACGTCACCAGACTTCGTGAATCATTCCCAGCGAACTGGGGAACAGTCTCTACTTACTCTCGCGTAGTTCACATCAAGACGATACTAAAGTGACCCTACGATTACGCAGTCCTTGATCGGACTATTAGATCCGGCCCTGACTGGTCACCAACGCCATCCAAAAAAGCAAGACTCAAAAAACAAACCAAACCGCTTAAGCAGTTTAGCCAGCGCAAACCGCTTGACCTGAGAGACCTGGCATTACCACAGATCAAAACAATGATCCACCTTGGCCTTAAGCATCCGATGCACCAACTTCAGCACACGCCCATCGCCAACACGCTTGCCCATGCGAGCGAGCAGTCGTTGATGATGCACTCGATCGAAGAACCTGGATAAGTCGATATCGACCGTCGTTCCGTAGCCTACATTGAAGTACTTCGTTGCTTCGGCTATGCCGGTTTGGGCTCCCCGATAACGGCGAAACCCATGACTGCTGTCATGAAAGGTCGGTTCAAAAATCGGTTCTAACTGAAGCAGAACCGCTTGTTGAACCACTCGATCGATGACATTGGGAATACCCAATCCACGCTCACCTCCGCCCGATTTGGGAATCCAAACGCGGCGGATGTCACCTTGCTGGTACGTTCCCGAGATCAAAGCCTCACGTATCTTCGGCAAAAGATCGGGAACTGCCTCCACGACTTGCTCCGTCGAAACGCCATCGACTCCGGCAGCACCTTTGTTACGTGCAACAAAGAGTAACGCTCGTGCCATGTTCGGCAGCGAGGCCACTCGTTCCAGCAGCCGATCCTGACGAGTGTCTTGATCATCTACCGGGGCGTCTGTCTCACTCGTCAAATTGTCATCCGCTGTGTGCAGCAAATACGACCGTCCGACGGATTCGTCCGCCTTCGGATCGGGTTCGCTCTCTTTCGAGTTGTCGGCAAACACGAATCCCAGTTGACGCTATTCAGAAGTTTTCAACTTGTCATCCCCTTCGCT